>JBAVJR010000066.1:0-2205 GCA_049687855.1 Steroidobacteraceae bacterium
GCACCGCAGCGAGCCGTTCTCGGCCCACGGCCGCGGCGGCCGTATCGCGGCGGTCGCGATTGCCTGCGTCGGCGTGCTGCTCCATGCCATCGCCCTGGTGCAGGAACGCCGCATGGCGCCCGACGCCGCGCTCTCGCTCGGCGACACTCTTGCCCTCGTTTCGCTCACGATCGCCATCACGGCCATCGTGATGGCGGTGAAGCCCGGTCGCCGGGGCGTGGCCGCGCTGCTGCTGTTCACCGCCGCGGTGCTGGAAGCGGCCTTCTCGGAAGGCGCCCGCAAGTTCTCGATCGGCCAGCCGGGCTGGGAACTCGCGTTCCACGTCGCGATGGCGACGACGGCCTTCGCGTTCCTGACGATCGGCATGGTGCTCGCCGTTGCACAGGTGATCGTCGACCGCCGGCTGCGCAGCCGCCAGCCGCTCGGCCTGCTCAAGATCCTGACGCCGCTCGAGTCGCTCGAGTCCGGTTGCTTCCAGAGCATCTTCGCGGGTTTCGCGGTGCTGACGCTCGCGCTCGTGAGCGGCGCATTCTTCGTGCAGGACCTCTTCGCGCAGCACCTGGTCCACAAGGTCGTGCTCGCGATCATCGCGTGGATCGTCTTCGGCGTGCTGCTGCTCGGCCGGCTCAGGTTCGGCTGGCGCGGCCGCAAGGCACTGCGCTGGACCTTCGCGGGCTACGCGCTGCTCGGCCTCTCCTATTTCGGCAGCAAGCTGATCCTCGAGAACATCCTCGGCAAGCACTGGGGCTGAGCCGCGGTGGGCGACTTACCCCTCAGCACGCTCGGTATCCTGTTGGTCGTGCTCGTCGCGATGTCGGCGTTCTTTTCCGGCACCGAAACGGCATTGATGAGCGTCAACCGCTACCGGTTGCGTCATCTCGCACGCGAAGGCAGCACGTCGGCGCGGATCACCGAGCGCCTGCTCGAGCGTCCCGACCGCCTGATCGGGATGATCCTGATCTGCAACAACTTCGTGAATTCGGCGGCGGCTGCGATCGTCACATTGATGGCGCTTTCGGTCGGCGGCGAGGCGCTTGCCGCCATCGGCGTCGGCATCTTCACGGTGGTGTTGATCCTCTTCGGCGAAGTGGCGCCAAAGACCTTCGGCGCGCTGTATCCCGAGCGCATCGCGCTGCCCGCCGCCGTCATCTACAGCGTGCTGCTGAAGATCATGTATCCGATCGTCTGGCTCACCAACCTCGTGGCGAACGGCTTACTGCGGATGCTGGGCGTGAACCGTGACCAGGTCAGCCGCACTTCGCTGAGCAGCGAGGAATTGCGCACGGTGGTCGCCGAGGCAAGCACGGTCATCCCGCACCGCCACCAGCGCATGCTGATGAGCATCCTCGACCTGGAAAAAATCACGGTCGACGACATCATGGTGCCGCGCAGCGACATCTACGGCATCAACCTCAAGGACGACTGGGACGACATCGTCGAGCAGATCCGCGAGTGCCGCCACACGCGCATCCCCGTGTACGCAGGCGAACTTGAATCGCTCGTCGGCATCCTGCACATGAAGAAGGTGGCACGGATGCTGGTGCGCGGCGAATTCGACCGCGAACAGCTGGTCGCGCTCGCGAAGACGCGCGAGCCCTACTACGTGCCGGAAGGCACGTCGCTCAACCAGCAGCTGCTGCAGTTCCAGCGACAGCGGCGGCGTGTCGCATTCATCGTCGACGAATACGGCGACGTGCAGGGCCTGGTGACGCTCGAAGACCTGCTCGAGGAAATCGTCGGCGAGTTCACGTCCGACACGAGCATCCTGCACAAGGACGTCCACCGCGAGCACGCCGACAGCTTCGTGGTGAACGCGTCGGCAAGCGTGCGGACGCTGAATCGCAAGATGGGATGGTCGCTGCCGACGACCGGCCCGCGCACGCTCAACGGCCTGATCGTCGAGCAGATGGAGACGATCCCGACGCCGGGCCAGCGGCTGCGCATCGGCGATTACTCGCTCGAAGTGCTGCAGGTGACGGACAACGCGGTGAAGACCGTGCGGCTCACGCAGGCGACGGTCCCGAAGCTCGACAAGCCCGGCTGACGCGTCAGCGCCACTCGATTCGAGTTGCAGCACGGCGGCGTTCGGTCCGGGGCCGTTCCCGGAGCCTCGAAAGGCAGACACGCGCTCGAGGACAGGTCCCGGATCGGCCGCCTGCGACGCGGCGCTGATCGACCGGCCACTCCGCTCGAGCCCTGTCAGGT
>JBAVJR010000067.1:0-2866 GCA_049687855.1 Steroidobacteraceae bacterium
ACACGGTAGAGCGCAGCGCCCAGCGCTTCGGCGGCGAGCCGGGCGTCGTAATACGCGTCGGGCTCAGCGACCGATTCCGCGAGGTAGCTCACGGCGTCGCGGGCGCCGGTCTTGGCGATCGCGCCGAGCGCGGCAAGCAACGCCTTGCGGTACTGCTTGCGGCCAAAGGCGCCCTTCTTGCCGAGCCCGACGACCATGACGCGCTGGCAGGCGGCGCCGTCGGTGTCCACCAGGCGCAGCTCGCCAGTCTTGCCATGCACGTCGCCGCGCTTGATCAACCGGCCGAGGCGGCCGCCCAGCGCGGAATCGAGGGCCGCGGCGGCGCCCGTGAACCCGCCGCCGCCTTCATGCAGGCCGACGATGGCGCAATCGGTCTTCTGGCGGTGGGGAGCGGCGGTGGCGACGAATAGGCGCATCGGTCGGTCCTTCATCCTTAAGGCCTGCGGCGCGGGTCGACTTTGTACCCGGCGGCCGGTTCGCCCGTTAAACTGAACGCGTAAGTTTACCGATTCCCGCCGAGGCCCGCGAACTTTGCTAAGTCGCCTGGACCGCTACCTGCTGCGCGAAGTGACCATGACCTTCGTCGCGGTCACCGGCGTGCTGCTGATCGTGCTGCTTTCCAACCAGTTCGCGCGGGTGCTCGGGCAGGCGGCAGCGAGCGGCTTTCCAGCCAGCATCGTGCTGACGCTGATCGGCCTCACCACGCTGCAGCAGCTCACGGTGCTCGTGCCCATCGGCCTGTTCCTAGGGATCGTGCTGGCGCTCGGCCGCCTGTACCACGAGAGCGAAATGACGGCGATGACCGCCTGTGGCGTCGGGCCGTTGCGGATCTACCGCCCGATCGCGCTGCTGACGGTGGTCGTGACGGCCCTGCTTGCGGTGCTGTCCTACCGCGTCGTGCCGGCTGCCTGGATGAAATCGAGCGAGCTCCGTCTCGAGGCGACGCGGGCTGCGCAGTTCGGTGCGCTCGAGCCGGGGCGCTTCCGCAGCTTCGCCGGCGGTGACGCCGTGTTCTACGCCGAGCGCGTCGAGAAGACCGGCGAGCTGTATGGCGTGTTCGTGCAGCGCAGCATCGGCGACAAGACCGAGATCGCGATGGCCGAAAGGGCCGTGCAGCGCGGCGCGGGTCAACCCGAGCAGGTGTTCATCCTGTACGACGGTCGCCGCTATGAAGGCGTGCCGGGCACGGCGAACTGGCGCATCGTGGAATTCCGCGAGCATGGGATTCCCGTGCGCCTGCCCGAGGCGAAGTCGGGCAAGAACAAGATCGAGATGATGAGCACGGCGACGCTGATGGCGTCGGACGATCCGAAGAACCGCGCCGAGTTGGCGTGGCGCACGGCGGTGCCCGTCATGGCGCTCGTGCTGATGGTGCTCGCGGTGCCGCTGGCACGCCTGCGCCCGCGCCAGGGGCGGTTTGCCCGTGTCGCTTACGCGGTGCTCGCGTACTTCATGTATTCGAACCTGCTGGCGGCGGTGCGCGTCTGGATCCAGAAGGATGCGGCGGGCGGGCAACTCGGCCTGTGGTGGGTCCATCTCGTGCCGCTCGCGCTCGCCGCGTGGCTGCTCTGGAGCGAACTCCATCCCGGCAAGCCGTGGCGCATGCCCTGGCAGCGGCGCCCGGTCGGCGCCGCGGCGGCAGGCTGAGGCCGCGCCAGCATGACGGGCATCCTCGGTCGCTACCTGATCCGCACCGTGCTCGGCTACACCGTGCTGGTCATGATCGTGCTGCTCGCGCTCGGCGCGCTGTTCATGTTCATCGGCCAGCAGGACGACATCGGTGTCGGCAACTACACGGCCACGCGGGCACTGCTGTTCGTCGCGCTGAACCTGCCGAGCTACCTGTTCCAGTTGCTGCCGGTGGCGGCGCTGATCGGGTCGCTGCTCGGCCTGGGCAACCTGGCGCGTGGCAGCGAACTCATCGTCATGCGCTCCTCCGGGGTGACGACGCTGCGTTTCTGCCTGTGGCTGGGCACGGCCGGCCTGATGCTGTCGTCGCTGATGTTCGTCATCGGCGAATACGTGGCGCCGCCGCTCGGGCAATACGCGCGGCAGCTCAAGGTCTTTGCCAAGTTCGACGAGTTCGCCCTCGCGGGCAGCCGCGCGACGTGGGTGCGCGATGGCGACATCATCATCAGCGTCGACCAGCAGTCTGCCAGTACGCGCTTCGGCGGCATCAAGGTCTTCCAGGTCGATCGCGCACGCAGGCTCGTGAGCGTCGGCCGCGCCGAGTCGGCCAGCGTCAAGGGTGACCAGGTGTGGCGGCTGGAGAAGTACGTCGGCACCTCGTTCGCGCCGGATGCGCTCACGGCCACCGTGGATCGCGCAGGCGAGCGCGACGTGCGCACGTCGCTGTCGTCGGAATTCCTGGGCCTCGCGATCGCGGAACCCGAGACGATGGGATTGCGCGACCTGCGCGACTACATCGCGCACCTGCAGCGCAACGAACTGCAGTCGAACCGGTTCGAGGCGGCCTACTGGTCGCGGCTGGCGCGGTTCGTCGCCGTGCTGCTGGTGATCATGCTGGCGCTGCCGTTCTGCGTGGGATCGCTGCGCAACTCGGGGCAGGGCGCGCGCACCGTGATCGGCGTGCTGATCGGCGCGGGATTCGTGCTGCTGAGCCAGACGCTCGAGAGCAGCGGGGAGTTGTTCAGCCTGCCGCCGTGGATGGTGGGCTGGCTGCCGACGGCGTTGCTCGGCGCTTTGACCGGGACGCTGCTCTGGCGTAACCGCTGATTCGCGCTTCGATTCGCTGGCTTCGCTGCGATGCGATTTGCGCGTGCGAGACTTCCAGGCGCTCCGAAAATGCGGATAGGCGCAGGGGCAGGGCGCTCGGTCCGGTTCCCGTTCCGGCGAGCGGAAAGGC
>JBAVJR010000068.1:0-10117 GCA_049687855.1 Steroidobacteraceae bacterium
GCCGAGCGCATACGACGGGAAATAGCCGAACTGCCCCAGCGCCCAATGCGGGTCCTGCAGGCAACCTTCGGTGTCACTGGACGGGCGCAAGCCAAGACGACGATCGAATCCGGCGCGCCACGCCTCGGGCAGGTCGCGCACCGGCATCGTCCCGTCGAAAATCTGCTTTTCCAGGTCGTAGCGCAACATGATGTGAACGGGATACGTGAGTTCGTCCGCGTCGGCGCGGATCGCACTGCGTCGCACCCGAGTGAGCGTGCGATAGAGATTCTCGACGTCCCACTCGGGACCGGTGCAACCGAAGTGCTTCTCGAGCAGTGGGCGCAACCACGTGAGGAACGGCCGGCTGCGGCCAATGATCATCTCCAGCAGCAAAGACTGGCTTTCCTCGAGCGCCATGCCGCGGTCGCGACCCACCGGCTGGTCGCGCCAGGCAGCGGGCAGGCCGAGGTCGTACATCGCCTGCCCGACTTCGTGCAGCACGCCCATCAGACCGGTGAACGGCTCGTTGACGTCGTAGCGGGTGGCGATGCGCACGTCGCCCCACACGCCTTCCGTGAATGCGCGGCTGCTCTCGTCGAGGCGGCCGCGGTCGAACGGGAAGCCGATGACGCGCATCACTTCGTGCGCCAGCGTGCGCTGCTTCGACAGGCTCACTTTGCCGACGATCGGCAGCGGCGGACGTTCGGCCTGCAGCTCGATGGCCTCGCGGATCAGGTTCGGCAGGCGCCGGATCATGACCTTGAACAACTGGTCGATGTCCGCGCTCAGGAAGCCCGGGCTGAAACCGTCGATCAACGAGTCGTACGGCGAGAGCCCGAGTGCCTGCGACAGCACCTGGGCCTTGTCGCGGGTCAGTGCGACCACTTCTTCGAGGTGCGGCGCGAACAGCGCGAAGTTGTTCTCCTGGCGCGCTTCGAGCCAGCGCACTTCCGCGAGCGACGTGGCGCGCGCCAGGCGGGTGACCAGGGTGAGGGGCGTGGCGATTGCGTGATCGCGTTCGCGGCGCATCTCGCGCAGGTTGGCGAGCTGCCAGTCCTCGAGCTGCGACTGGTTGGCCTGCGCACGCTCGATCAGGCGCGACACCTTCGGCGAGGTGAGCAGCGCGTGGCATTCGGAATCGAGGGCGGCGAGCTGTTCGCCGCGGACGTCGGCGCTGCCCCGCGGCATCATGACGGCCGAATCCCAGCGCAGCAGGCTCGCGGCGCCCTGGAACGCGTGGAGGCGGCGGAATTCCTGCTCGAGTTGCTGGTAAGGACTCTGTGCCATGGCCGGTTGCGGACGTCCCAGCACTCTTTCGCAACGGCGGAAGAGGCCGCGCAGCGCGCGGGTGGAGTGCCCCGGGGTCAGGCGAGCATTGTAGCAAGCCGCCGGGCCGGCCGCGGGCCGGACCCGAAAAAATGCTGCTTTTTACTTATTATTCAGCCGGTTGCGTTCCATCTGCCGGACGGCCGCCGGCGAACTTCCGGCGCAGCTGCTCGAGCCGGTGCGCCACCTCTCCCGGGGAGCCGGTGTTGCGGGCGACCAGCGCATAGACGGCCGGGACGACGACCAGCGTCATCAGCACCGAAATCACCACGCCGTAGAAGACGACCACGCCGATCGACTGCAACGAACCGGCGCCCGCGCCGGCCGCGAGCATCAGCGGCAACGCGCCAAACGCCGTGCAGAAGCTGGTCATGAGCACGGGGCGCAGCCGGATCGCCGCTGCCTCGATCACGGCCTCGGTGTATTCCACGCCCCGGTCGCGCAGCTGGTTCGCGAACTCGACGATGAGGATGCCGTTCTTCGCGGCGAGTCCCACCAGCATGATCGCCGCGATCTGGCTGTAGACGTTGATCGACATGCCGTACATCCAGAGGCCAACGAGCGCGCCGATGACGGCGAGCGGCACCGTCGTGATGATGATGAACGGGTGCAGGAAGCTTTCGAACAGCGCGGCCAGCACCAGGAACACGACCACCAGCGTCAGCAGGAACATCCAGTACAACTGCGAGCCCGACTGCTTGAACTCGCGTGACGCGCCGTCGTAGGCGAGCTTCACCGAGGGCGGCATCTCCGTCTCGATGACCTTCTCGACATACTGCAGGCCGTCGCCGAGCGGGTACCCCGGCGTGAGCGCGGCACTCACGGTGATCGAGCGCAACCGGTCGAATCGGTTGAGGCGCGTCGGTCCGGCCAGCTCGGTGAGCTGCACCAGGTTCGAGAGCGGGACGAGCTCGCCCGTGCGGTCGGAGCGCACGTACAGGTTGTCGAGATCCGTGGGTGTCGCACGGTCTTCAGCACGACCCTGCAGCATCACGTTGTATTCGCGGTCGCGGTCGATGAACGTCGTGACGATGCGCGAACCGAGCACGGTTTCGAGCGTGCGCGACACCGTCTGCAGCGAGACGCCCAGATCAGCCGCGCGATCGCGGTCCACCGCGACGCTGAGCTGCGGCTTGCGCTCCTCGTAGTTCGACTGGATGTTGGTGAGGCCCGGGTTGTCGCCCATGCGCCGCATCAGCAGATCGCGCCACTGCACCAGGTCCTGGTACTCGGTCCCCTGCAGCACGACCTGCACCGGCGCACCGCCTCCGCCGAAGCCGCCCGGCACCGTCACGAAGCCGCGCACGCCCGGCACGGCGCTGAGCGGTCCGCGCAGCGACTGCGCGATCTGGTCGGCGGTGCGCTTGCGCTCGTCCCAGGGCGCGAGCAGCAGGAAGCCGCGCGCCTCGTTCATCTGGCTGCCGGCGCCGCCGAACCCGCCAGGCACACGCGCACTGACGCGCACGACGTCGCCCGTTGCCATCTGCTGCGCCGCCATTCCTTCGAGAATGCGCAGGTGGCGGTCCATGTATGCGAGTGAAGCGCCTTCCGGCCCGTTCATGCCGATGAAGACGAAGCCGCGGTCTTCCACCGGGGCCAGTTCGCTCGGCAGCGCCTTCAGCAGCAGAGCGGCGCTTGCGGTGGCGGCGATCGTGCCGCCGATGACGAGCCACGGCCGGCGCATGGCACGGCGCAGGTTGCGGTCGTACCAGGCGGACAGCCGCTGGAAGAAATCATCGACGACGACCGCCATGCGCGAGCGATGCGCGCCGCCCGCGAACAGCTTCGACGTCATCATCGGCGTCAGCGTCAGCGCGACGAGCGACGAGAACGCGACCGCTGCCGCGATGGTGAAGCCGAACTCGCGGAACAGGGTGCCGATGTTGCCCGACAGGAACGACATCGGCAGGAATACGGCAACGAGCACCATCGTGGTCGCGACCACGGCGAAGCCGATCTCGCGCGAGCCGTCGACCGATGCGATCAGCGCAGGCTCGCCGTTTTCCATGCGCCGGTAGATATTCTCGAGCACGACGATCGCGTCGTCGACGACGAGGCCGATGGCGAGCACCAGGCCGAGCAGCGTCAGCGTGTTGATCGAGAAGCCCAGCGCACCCATGACGATGAATGCCGCGATGATCGACACCGGAATCGTCACCGCCGGCACGAGCGTGGCCCGCAGGTTGCCGAGGAACAGGTAGATGACGGCAATCACGAGGATCATCGCGATCACGAGTGCTTCGACGACCTCGAGCATCGACGACTCGATGTAGACGGACCGGTCGAGGTTGATCTCGAGCCGGGTGCCAGCGGGCAGGTCGGGGAGGATGCGCTCGCGCTCGGCCCGGACCGCCTGGGCGACTTCGAGCGTGTTTGCCTTGGAGATCTGCTCGATGCCGATGCTGATGCCGGGGATGCCGTTGGTGCGCGAGATCGTGCGCTCGTTCTCGGCGGCGAGGCGGACGTCGGCAACTTCGCCCAGGCGCACCAGGTAACCGCCCGCGCCGCGGCCGATCACGAGTTCGCGGAATTCCTGCTCGGTGTTGAGGCCCGTCTCGGTGCGCAGCGTGAGTTCGCGCTGCGACGACTCGAGGCGTCCCGCGGGCAGCTGCACGTTTTCGCGGCGCAGCGAGCTTTCGACGTCGGCGACCGTGAGCTGGCGCGCGGCCAGCGCCTCGCGGTCGATCCAGACACGCATCGCATAGCGACGGGCGCCGCCCATGCGCACGCGCGCGACCCCGGGCAGGACGCTGAAGCGGTCGACGAGTTCGCGCTCGGCGTAATCGGTGAGTTCGAGCACGTTCATCGTGTCGCTCGACAGCGCGAGCCAGATGATCGGATCGGCACCGAAGTCGACCTTGCCGACCTCGGGCGGATCGGCCTCGGGCGGCAGGTTGTTGGCAACCCGCGCCACGCGGTCGCGCACGTCGTTCGCGGCTTCGTCGACGGAGCGGCCGGGGTCGAACTCGAGGTTGATGCTCGACCGGCCGTCGGTGCTCTGCGAGGTGATCTTGGTGATGCCCTCGAGACCCGCCACGCGCTCTTCGATCACCTGCGTGATCTTGGTCTCGACGACGTCGGCCGACGCCCCGAGGTAGTTGGTGTCGATCGAGACGATCGGAGCCTCGACGTCGGGCAGCTCGCGCACCGCGAGCCGCGAGGCCGACAGCAGGCCGAGGATCACCAGCATCAGGCTGATGACCGCGGCAAAGACCGGGCGCTTGACCGAGACTTCCGAAATCTTCATCGCGCGGGGCCGTCACCTTCGCCGGCCGCGACGGAACGCCTGGGTGCGGCGGTCGGCTCGGTCACGCTGACGCTGGCGCCGTCACGCAGCTTCTGCGTGCCTTCGGTCACCACGATCTCGCCGGCCTGCAATCCATCCGTGACCTGCACGGTGCCGACGGCGCGCTGGCCGGTCTGGATCTTGCGCTTCGATGCCTTGCCGTCCTGCACGACGTAAACGAACACGTCACCCTGCTCCGGCACCAGGGATTCCTCCGGCACCACCAGCACGTCAGCGGTGCCGCGCGAAAGGTGCACATTCAGGAACATGCCGGGCTTCAGCAGGCCGTCGTCGTTCGGCACCAGCGCACGCACGATGACCGAACGCGTGTTGGGATCGACGCGCGAGTCGACGCTCACGACCTTGCCGGTGAACACCGCGCCCGGATACGCGACGCTCTTGGCCTCGAGCGTGAGGCCGGGCTTCATCGCCGCCACGACGCGCTCGGGCACGGTGAAATCGAGCTTGATCGTGTTGGTGTCGTCGAGCGTGGTGATGACCGCGCCGGGCGCAACGAGCCCGCCGACGCTGGCGCGGCGCAAGCCGACCCGGCCAGCGAACGGCGCGCGGATGACCGTGTCGCTCAAGCGCGCGCGTGCCGCGGCGACGCGCGCGGCATTCGCCGCATACGTCGCTTCGATCTGCTCGATCTGCTGGTCGGACAGCACCTTCGTTGCGTACAGCTCGCGACTGCGCTGCAACTGGCTCGCGCTTTCTTTCAGCGCGGCAGTGGCCACCGCGAGGTCCGCGCGGGCCTGCGCGCCGTCGAGTTCGACGAGGACGTCGCCCTTGCGGACCTGCTGGCCTTCGCTGAAACGGATCGCGGTGACGAGGTTGGAAACCTTGGCCGTGACGTCGATGGATTCGCTGGCGCGCGCCGTGCCGAGCGCTTCGACTTCGAGCGAGAGGTGTTCGGTGCGTGCTGGCGTGGCGACCACGGGAATGACGGGGCCACCGCTTGCGCCAGCACCGCCCGGCGTGCCCGCAGAAGTTCCCGGCTTGCCCCCGGCCAATGGCGCTCCGGGCGGACCACCCATCGCGGCAGGTGCGCGCTTGGCCCGCTCGCCGGCGATGTGCCAGGCGAAGCCGACGACGAAGGCGCCAAGCAGGGCGCCAAGCAGCACCTTTCGCAGGGAATCAGGCATCTGGTCTTGTTGGCGCGACAGCGCGAATCAGGTGAAGCGTGCGATTATCCCTGATTCGCGCGACTGCCGCTCGCAGATGCAGGCACGCCGCGCGGCCCGCGCCCTCCCCTGCGCTCAGGGCTCCTGGTCGGAACCCTCGGCAATGCCTTCGAACAGCGCCGTCGACAGGTACCGTTCAGCAGTGTCCGCGAGTACGGTCAGGATGACCGAGCCCTCGGGCGCCTTCTCGGCGACCTTCAGCGCAGCCGCAAAGTTCCCGCCGGAAGAGATGCCGCAGAAGATGCCTTCCTTGCCGGCGAGCGCGCGCGAGGCGGCGATGGACTCTTCGTCCGTCACCGTGACGATCTCGTGGGGAACGGAACGGTTGAGCACCTTCGGCACGAAGTCTGGCGTCCAGCCCTGGATCTTGTGCGGCTTGAACTCGGCTCCGGACAACAGCGCGGCCCCCGCAGGCTCAGTCGCGACGATGCGCACTTCAGGACGGGCGAGGCGGATCATCTCGCCCACACCGGTGAGCGTGCCGCCCGTCCCCCAGCCCGACACGAAGAAGTCGAGCCGGCGGCCCGCGAAGTCGCTCAGGATTTCCGGACCGGTCGTCTGGCGGTGATACGCCGGGTTCGCGGGATTCTCGAACTGGCGCGCAAGGAACCAGCCGTTCTTCCTTGCCAGTTCCTCGGCTTTGCGCACCATGCCGCTGCCACGCTCGGCGGCGGGCGTCAGGATCACCTTGGCGCCGAGCATGCGCATGATCTTGCGCCGCTCGATCGAGAACGTCTCGACCATGACCGCGACGAACGGGTAGCCCTTCGCGGCGCAGACCATCGCAAGCGCGATGCCGGTGTTGCCCGACGTCGCCTCGACTACCGTCTGTCCGGGCTGCAGTGCCCCGCTCTTCTCCGCGTCCTCGATGATCGCGATCGCGAGGCGGTCCTTGACCGAACTGCCCGGATTGAAGAACTCGCATTTCACGTAGATGTCGACGTGCTGCGGCGCGATGTGGTTGACGCGCACGATGGGCGTGCGGCCGATGGTGTGCAGGATGCTGTCGTAGATCATGGCTGGATCCTTCGCCCGGCGGGCAGTGGTCGCGACTATAGCCAACGCGGGCAACATTACGTCATGTCGCGCGGGAATCTCGGCAGAACCATCCGGTCCGCTGTCAGAAATACGCCCGCATGATCGCTGCGGCGACGCAGGCCGGTTTCGCCTCGCCTTCGATCTCCACCGTGTACTGCTCGGTCAGCTGCAGGCCGCCCGTGACTTCTTCGAGCTCGAGCAGGACACAGCGGGCACGCACGCGGCTCCCCGATTTCACGGCGTTGGGGAAACGCAGCTTGTCCAGGCCGTAGTTGATCACGCGCGTGACGCCCGGAAACAGCGGCTGGCCGGCGTCGACCAGCCCGCGGAGCAGAGGGTACAGCGACAACGTCAGGTACCCGTGGGCGATCGTCGTCTTCCACGGCGATTCGCGCGCGGCCCGCACCGGGTCCGTATGAATCCACTGGTGGTCGCCGGTCGCCTGCGCGAACTCGTTGATCCGCTGCTGGGACACGAGCAGCCAGTCGCTGCAGTGAATCTCCTGGCCGATCCTGGGCTGCAGGTCCGCCAGCACCCGCTGCACCGCCGACTGTTCGCTCATGGTGTCCCCCTGTGTATTGGTTAGGGCCAGAGTATCGCCCAGGCGGCGCTGCCCGGCACCCGCCTCGTTCCGGGCCTATGTGCACTGCAAAACGCTGGCGATATTTCACTGAAAAATGAGCGAATCTTGCATCTTGCAGTGCAAAACGACTACTGCTAGGATGCCTCCCCATGAGCCGACCCACCCGCCAACGAGGACGTACCATGGCCACCACCAGGACGACGACGGACTACACCGATTTCGCCAAGCGCGCATTCACGCCGGCGACCCGCTTGAACGAGGTCATGATCGGCAACATCGAGCGTATCGCCCGCTTCCAGTACGAGTTGACGGGTGACCTGATGCAGTTCGCGCTCGACCAGATGAACGCCACGGTCAAGGCCCGGGACCTGCCGACGCTGCTGTCGAAGCAGCGCGAGATCGCCACGAAGTTCGCCGAAAAGGCGACGACCCGGCAGCAGGCGCTGGCCGAAATGGCGACCGACTCGCAGGCTGGCTTCGCCAGGTGGATCGAGGACGCGACGTCCCTGGCGAGCGGCAAGGCCGCCTGATCGCGGAGTCTGATCGCGGCGGTGGTGCCTGACCGGGTACCGCCGCCGCTGGTCGTTTTTGCACCGCATTTCATGCACCGCACAATGGCTCAGGTACACTCGCGCCCATGAGCCAGGAACGCCTGATCAAGAAGTATGCGAACCGCCGTCTTTACGACGCTTCGCAGAGCCGCCACATCACCCTCGACGACATCCGCGGGCTGATCGTCAAGGGCGAAAAGATCCGGGTCGTCGAAGACAAGACCGGACACGACATCACCCGCCACATCCTGCTGCAGGTCATCGCCGAGCAGGAGCAGTTCGGCCGGCCGATCCTGAGCACGACGGTGCTCGAGTCCATCATCCGCTTCTATGGCAACCCGATGCAGGGCTTCCTCGCGGGTTTCCTGGAGAAGAGCGTGGAAACGTTCCTGCACCAGCAGGAATCGCTGCAGGCGCAGATCTCGAAGATCGTCGCGCACACGCCGCTCGCCACCGTGGCCGACCTAACGCGCCAGAACATCGAGGCGCTGGCCAAGGTGCAGGAGTCGATGCTCAGCGCGATCCTGCCGAAGCGCGAAAAACCGAAGGACGACGACGAGAAGCGCTCCTGACCGAGCGGGCCAGTTCCCACGCGAGCATCGCCCGCTTGCGCTCGAGTCCCCAGCGATAACCGCCCAGCGCGCCATTGGCCCGCAGCACGTGGTGGCACGGAATGAGCCAGGCCACCGGGTTCGCACCGACGGCAGAGCCCACCGCGCGGCAGGCTGACCCTCGACCCATCGATTCCGCGAGCGCCGCGTAACTCAGTGTGCGGTGCTGGCCGGCAGCGAGCAGCGCACGCCACACCTGCAGCTGGAAGTTGCTGCCATGCACCCAGAGCGTGAGCTTGCGATCGGTGCGCGGGGCCGACCGCCAGATCGTGTCCGCGATCTGCTTCGCCCCGGCATCGTCCTGCGCCCAATCCGCATCGCGCCACGCCGCGCGGAAATCGTCAAAGCCATCAAACGAGCCATCTTCGCCGGCAAACGCGAGGAACGCGATGCCGCGGCCCGAGCGCACGATCAGCACCTCGCCGAACGGCGATTGCGCCGTCCCGGACCACAGCGTCAGGCCGCGTCCCCGCGACTTGTATTCGCCCGGCGTCACCGCCTCGAGCGTCACGAACAAGTCGTGCAGCCGGCCCGATCCGGACAGCCCCGCATCCAGCGCCGCCTGCAGCACGGAGCGCTCGTCGTCGAGCGCCTGCTTCGCCGCCGTCAGCGACAGCTGCTGCAGCCACTGTTTCGGCGAAATGCCCGTCCAGCGGCGGAATTCGCGTGCGAAGTGATACTCGCTCCAGTTCGCGGCCGCGGCGATCTCGGCCAGCGACGGCTGCTGCCGGGCATTCGCCGCGACGAATTCGATCGCGCGGGCAATGCGCCGGAACTCGGGGGGAGCGTCGCGCCCGCCTGGGTCAACAGTCCCTGGGACATCTGCTTTCATGGCGTAAAGGATACCGGCGCCGTGCGCGCCATCCACCCGGATCGTGCTGAGACGACGGGGCGCTGTGGCAAACTAGCAGGCCCATGCCCAGCCAGCGCATCTGTTTCCTGACCGCCGAGATCTCGCCGATCGCCAAGACGGGCGGGCTCGGCGAGGTTGCGGCTGCGCTTTCGCGCCACCTGCTGCAGCGCGGACACGACGTCCGCGTCTTCGCTCCCCTGCACGCGCTCTCGGACCTGCAGGGCTGCGAACAGCGTCCCGTCGAGTCGCTGCAGGGCCTGTCCGTGCGGGTCGGCACCAACGAGTATCGTTACGACGTGCGGGAAGCGCGGCTGCCGGATGCGGACCTCTGGGTGCAACTGGTGGACTGCCCGGCCGTGTTCGACCGTCCCTTCATTTATTCGGACGCGCACGACGAGCACGTGCGCTACCTGATGCTGACGCGCGCGGCGCTCGAATGCTGCCAGCGGCTCGGCTTCGCGCCTGACATCGTGCACTGCAACGACTGGCACACCGCGTTCGCGCCGCTGCTGCTGCGCACGGCCTATGCCTGGGACACGCAGATCTTCGGTACGACCCGCAGCGTGTTCACGATTCACAACATCGGCTACCAGGGCGTGTTCTCGGCCAGCGCCGCCGCCGACGTGGGGCCGGGCGTGAGCATCGAGGCCCTGCACCAGGCCGATCTCGGTTACGGCCGCATCAACCCGATGCGGCACGGCAT
>JBAVJR010000069.1:0-6805 GCA_049687855.1 Steroidobacteraceae bacterium
GCGCCACGCGTCGTAGCCGAATCGCTCGTTGCCGGTGTGGCGGATGAGCGCGGCCAGCGTCGTCTCGTTGAGACCGAGGTTGAGGATGGTGTCCATCATGCCCGGCATCGACATGGCGGAGCCGGAGCGCACGGAGACCAGCAGCGGATCGTCGCCACCGCCGAAGCGCTTGCCGGTCTGGCGCTCGAGCGACGCCATCTCGGTGCGCGCAGTGTCAAGCAGACCCGCCGGCAGGTTACGCTGGGCATCGCCGAGGTATGCGAGACAGGCTTCGGTCGTGATCACGAATCCGGGCGGCACGTTCAGCCCGATGCGCGTCATCTCACAGAGGTTGGCGCCCTTGCCGCCGAGCAGCATCTTGTTGCGGCCATCGCCTTCTGCAAACGCATATACCCATTGGGGCGCAGTGGTGGTCATCGCGGGTCCTCGCCGCCCCGCACGTCGGGGCCGTTGGACGCCAGAAATACCGCCGTCACGTCCCCGGCAAAATACGTAATAGTAGGTGCTGTTCCACGCTAATGCGCAGACGCCGCCAGTCCTGCCAGTGGCTGCCCCTCACCAGCGGACCAACGGCACCTGCCCAGCAAGCGTGACGCCGCGGCCGTCGATGATGATGACGCCTGCTGGCGGCGCCACGGCGGCAAAGCGCGCGCCGTAGGGCTGATACCAGTCCGCTCCGTGGTAGTAATACGGCTGGCCGCGGTATACGACGTGCCGACAGCCGCGCGGCAGGCGATCGACCACGACGTAGCGCGGACCCGCGTAATAATGCCGGGCATGATGCCGGGCATGATGCGGGGCGTGATGCGGATGCCGGCTCCAGCCGGGTGGGTACGGCGGCGGACCAGCCGATGCCGGAACTGCCTGCACGAGGCAGAGCAACCCGGCGGCGATCACCGCAGCGTATCGTTTCGTTCGGAGGGCATTCATGGCGCAACGCTCCTGCAGGTAAGATTGACGCACAGGAACGACAACGCGCCGGAAACGGATTGGTTGACAGCCCGCAAGACGGGTAAGGGAGACGCGATGCGATACCTGGTGTCGGCGAGCTTGATCCTGGCGGGCGTCATCCACCTGCTGCCATTGTCCGGCCTGCTGGGCGCGGAACGGCTGGCAGCGCTCTACGGGCTCGACTTCAGCGAGCCCAACCTGTCGATCCTGATGCGGCACCGGGCGGTGCTCTTCGGGCTGCTGGGCGCGTTCCTGGTCTTCGCGGCATTCAGGCCATCGCTGCAGGCGGTCGCTTTCATCGCCGCCTTCGTGAGCGTGCTGTCATTCCTGCTGCTGGCGTGGTCCAGCGGCGGCTACAACGCACAGGTCGGTCGCGTGGTGACCGCGGATCTCGTCGCGCTGGTGGCGCTCGTCATCGGGGCTGCGGCGTACGTCCTGAACAGGAACCGTTAGCGAATCAAGCGTTTGCGCCGCCCCGACGCCGCGCCTCAGTGACTGCTCTTATTGCCGGCGCGGACGGCAGCGAGCAGGCTTTGCTGCAGCTTTCGGTTCGCCGGTGAGGTCCTCACGGTCATGGCGGCCCCGGGCACGCAACGGGCAGTGCTCCGCGCGCGCGACCTCGGCAAGGTCTACCGCACGGGTGAAGTCGAGGTGCACGCGCTGCGCGGCGTGGACCTCGAACTGTGGCCCGGCGAAATGGTCGTGCTGCTCGGCCCGTCGGGCAGCGGCAAGTCCACCCTGCTCAACATCCTGGGCGGACTCGACTCGGCGAGCAGCGGCGAGGCCTGGTTCGAAGACCACGACCTCACCCGCCAGGACGATCGCGACCTCACGCGGTATCGCCGTGAGCACGTCGGGTTCGTCTTCCAGTTCTACAACCTGATCTCGAGCCTGACTGCGCTCGAGAACGTCGCCCTGGTCACCGAAATCGCGACGCGCCCGATGGATCCCGAGGCCGCATTGCGGCTCGTCGGCCTCGGCGAGCGACTGCATCATTTTCCGGCACAGCTATCGGGCGGTGAACAGCAGCGCGTTGCGATTGCACGTGCCATCGCCAAGCAGCCCGATGTCCTGCTCTGCGACGAGCCCACCGGCGCGCTCGACAGCCAGACCGGCGTGCTGGTGCTCGAGGCGATCGAGCGCATTCACCGCGAGCTCGGCACGACCACGGTGCTGATCACGCACAACGCCGTCATCGCCGACATGGCCGATCGCGTGCTGGTGCTCGGCGACGGACGCATCCAGCAGCAACGACGCAACCCGCAACGCCGCCCCGCGCGCGAACTGGCGTGGTGACGCCATGAAGCTGCATCCGCTCGATCGCAAGCTGCAGCGCGACCTCTGGCGCCTGCGCGGCCAGGTGCTCGCGATCGGTCTCGTGATTGCGTCGGGCGTCGGACTGCTCGTCATGTCGCTCACCTCGCTCGAGGCACTGCGCGATACCTCGGCCGCCTATTACGAACGCTACCGCTTCGCCGACGTGTTTGCGCAGGTGAAGCGCGCACCGGAGAGCCTCGCAGCCAGGATCGCCGCGATTGACGGCGTGCAGACCGTCGAAACCCGCGTCGTTCGCAGCGCGGTGCTCGACGTCGAAGGCTTCGCAGAACCGGTCATGGGTCAGCTGGTCTCCGTCCCTGAAGGCGGCGAACCCAGCCTCAACCGGCTGGCACTGCGCGAAGGGCGCTACCCGCAGTCCGGCAAGCCCGACGAAGTCGTGCTGTCGGAGCCGTTTGCGCTTGCGCACGGGCTCGGCCCTGGCGATCACCTGCGCGCGGTCATGAACGGACGCTGGCGCAATCTCGTGGTGGTCGGCGTGGCGCTCTCGCCGGAGTACGTCTACACGATGGGTCCGGGCGCGCTGATGCCGGACGATCTTCGCTACGGCGTGCTGTGGATGGGCCGCGAGACGCTGCAGGCCGCGTACGACCTGGACGGCGCGTTCAACGAGGTCTCGGCCAGCCTGCTGCGCGGCGCGAATCCCGAGCGGGTCGTCGACGAGATGGACCGATTGCTCGATCGCTACGGCAGCCGCGGCGCGTATCCGCGTGCGGACCAGGCCTCGCACTGGTTCCTGACCAACGAGATCGACCAGCTCGAGACGATGGCACGCTTCCTCCCCTCCGTCTTCCTCGCGGTGGCGGCCTTCCTGACGAACATGGTCGTCGCCCGGCTGGTGGCGGTCGAGCGTCCGGAGATCGGTCTGCTGAAGGCTTTCGGCTACGGCAACACCGCGATCGCCTGGCATTACGTGAAGCTCGTTCTTGCGATCGGCGCCGTGGGCACGCTGCTCGGCTGGTTCTTCGGCTACTGGCTCGGGCTCTACAGCACGACGATGTACGCCGACTTCTATCGCTTTCCGTTCCTGCTGTTCCGGCCGAACGCCGGTCCCTTCCTGCTGGCGGCCGGTGCCAGCGTGGGCGCCGCGCTGCTGGGCGCGATCGGGGCCGTGCGTCGAGCCGCAGCCCTGTCGCCTGCCGCCGCGATGCAACCTCCCGCCCCGCCCCTGTTCCGGCGCAACCGGCTGTTCCTGCCGCGGTTCTTCGAGCGGCTCGACCAGCCGACCCGCATCGTGCTGCGCCAGACCTCGCGCTGGCCCCTGCGTTCGCTCGTCACCAGCTTCGGGATAGCGATGTCGGTCGCCGTGCTGATCGTGTCGATGCAGTGGCTCGACGCCATACACCGCATCGTGGATGTCTACTTCCTGCAGGCGCAGGGCCAGGACCTCACCGTGGGATTGGTCGAAGCCCGTTCCAGCGCAGCCGTCCGCGAGCTGGCGCGCATGCCTGGCGTGCTCGCGGTCGAGCCGATGCGCACGGTGGCTGCGAAACTGCGTTCTGGTCCGCGCGTGGTGCGGGATGCCGTCCAGGGCGTTCCTGCCCACCAGTCCCTCTATCGTGTGTATGACGCGCAAGGCACGGCACTGGATCTGCCGCCGGAAGGCCTGGTGATCTCCACGGTGCTCGCGGAGCGGCTGGCGGTACGGCCGGGAGACACCATCACGGTCGAGGTCCTCGAGGGTCGGCGGCCCGTACTCGAAATACCGGTGGCCGCGACGTTCGAGACCTACATCGGCCGGCCTGCCTACATCGACATCGACGCGCTGAACCGCGCGATGCACGAGCCGCCGAGCGTCACGGCGGTGCACCTGCGCGTGGATCCGCTACTCGCGACCCGCCTGTATCGCGAGCTGAAACAGATGCCGCAGGTGAGTGCCGTGAACCTGCGGAGCGCGGCGGTGACGACCTTCAACGAGACGCTGGCGAAGACCATACTGATTTACGTCGGGTTCTTCATCGTGTTTTCAGCGACGTTGGCGTGCGGCGTGACATACAACGCCGCCCGCATCGCGCTGGCCGAACGCGCGCGCGAACTGGCGACGATGCGCGTGCTCGGGTTCTCGCGGCGCGAAGTCGAATACATCCTCATCGGTGAAATCGGCCTGTTGACCTTCGTCGCGCTGCCGCTTGGCGCGGGTGTCGGCTGGCTGCTCGCGCGCTGGCTGGTGCGCGCGTTCGAGACCGACCTCTATCGCGTGCCGTTCGTCGTCGAGCCGTCGACGTTCGGCTGGGCCATCGTCGGCGGGTTCCTCGCAACCCTCGCCTCGGTGCTGCTGGTCCGCCGGCGGCTCGACCGGCTCGATCTCATCGCCGTGCTCAAGACCCGGGAATGAAGTTATGACACAGGCAAGCTGGCGCAGGCTCTGGTTCTGGCTCCCCGCCTTCATCGCACTCGCAGGCGTGCTGGCGTGGCTGTTCCGCCCGCAACCGGTGGCCGTGGACCTCGCGACGGTCGCGCGCGGCCCGCTGCAGGTCAGCGTGAGCGACGACGGCGAGACGCGGGTGCGCGACATGTTCGTCGTCTCGGCGCCGCTGGCCGGACACATGCGACGCATCGAGCTGGAAGCTGGCGACAGCGTCGTCGCCGGCGAGACCATCGTCGCGCGCATCGAGCCATCGGACCCGTCATTCCTCGACCGCCGCAGCGAAGCGGAAGTGCGGGCCGGCATCCGTGCCAGCGAAGCTGCCCGCGTGCATGCGGCGGCCGAACTGCGTCGTGCCCAGGCTGAACGCGATTTCGCGATCACGGAACTGAAGCGGTACGAGGGCCTGGCTGCAAGCCGCACGATCTCGCAGAACGACCTCGAATCGGCCCGCCGCCGCGCACGCACGGCCGAGGCCGCGGTCGACGAGGCCGTGGCGGGACTGCGCGTGAGTGAGTCCGAACTCGACCAGGCCAAAGCCCGGCTGATGGCACCCGGCAAGAGCGCGGATCGTCGTGCCGACTGCGACTGCGTCACCGTCAGGTCGCCCGTCAGTGGCAACGTCCTGCAGGTACTCGCGGAGAGCGAAGGCATCGTGGCGTCCGGCACGCCGCTGCTCGAGATCGGCGATCCCGGCAAGCTCGAAGTCGTCACGGACCTGCTCTCCACGGAGGCCGTGAAGGTGCGGACCGGGCAGCGTGCGCTTATCGAGCGCTGGGGCGGCGACAACGCGCTCGAAGGCGTCGTGCGGCGGGTCGAGCCTTACGGCTTCACGAAGGTCTCGGCCCTTGGGGTCGAGGAGCAGCGCGTGAAGGTCGTCATCGACATCACCGAGCCTGCAGCACACTGGCGCACGCTCGGTCATGGTTACCGTGTCGAACCGCGAATCTTGCTGTGGGAGTCGCAGGACGTACTGAAGCTGCCTCTGTCAGCGCTATTCCGCAACGGCAAGGAATGGGCCGTGTTCGTGAATCGTGACGGGCGGGCTCGACTCCAGACCGTGGCGATCGGGCAGATGAACGGGATCGACGCGGAAGTGCTCAAAGGCGTCGTGGCGGGCGACGTGGTGGTCGTTCACCCGAGCGATCGTGTCAGCGACGGCGCGCGAATAGAAACGCGGTGATGAACCCCTGCTTGCGGCCGGTCGCAGGACGCCGCTCAGGGCTTCGAGAACAGCACCTCGCCGTCGTCCGACAGGTCGAACCGGCTCGACATCGGCACCTTGGGCAATCCAGGCATGCGCAGGATCTCGCCCGTGATCGGGATGATGAACCCCGCCCCTGCCGCCAGCTGGATTTCGCGCACGGTGACGAGGAAGTCTTTGGGTCGACCAAGCAGTGTCGGGTTGTCCGACAGCGACTGCTGGGTCTTCGCGATGCAGATCGGCAGCTTGTCGAAGCCCGCCTTCTTCAACTGCTCGAGATCACGCTTCGCGCGCGCCGTGTAGTCGACCGCCTGCGCGCCATACATCTCGCGGGCGACGGTCGCGATCTTGTGCTCGATCGTATCGCTCCACTCGTAGAGCGGTTTGAAGCCGGGCTCCGTGCGGGCAACGAGGTCACGCACGACCTCCGCGAGTTCGACGCAGCCGCTGCCGCCTGCGCTGAAGGGCTGCGCGGGCACGGCCTGCACGCCGAGGCTGCCGCAGTGCTTCTGCAACGCAGCGACTTCCTCCGGCGTATCCGTCGGGAACCCGTTGATCGCCACGACACAGGACTGGCCGAACTTGCGGATGCTCTCGATGTGCTTTTCCATGTTGGAGAAGCCGCGGGTCATCGCCTGGACGTCCGGCTTGCTCACCTCCGCGAGCGGCTTGCCGCCATGCATCTTGAGCGCGCGGATCGTGGTCACCAGTACCGTGCAGGCTGGCGCGAACCCACCGTAGCGGCAGTTGATGTCGAAAAACTTCTCGGCGCCGAGTTCGAAGGCGAAGCCCGCCTCGGTGACGACGATATCCGCATAGGACAAGGCGGCGCGCGTGGCCGTGACGCTGTTCGTTCCATGAGCGATGTTGGCGAAAGGCCCCCCGTGGACGAACGCAGGCGCTCCTTCCGTGGTCTGCACCAGGTTCGGCTTGATCGCCTGGCTCATGAG
>JBAVJR010000070.1:0-3320 GCA_049687855.1 Steroidobacteraceae bacterium
GCGGCTCGAGCCGGGGAGGGTCTCGACGAAGTTGCTGCCCATGACCTGCGACGGCGTGCGGTGACCGGGCTCGGCGGGCTTGCCGTCGAGCAGGTGCCGGGCAATCGCGAGCGATGCGTGCACGGTGACGTCGTAGCCATTGGCGACGTGAACCCGCGCCGTCACCCGGTCGCCGCTCGGCGCCTGTGCCTCGCCCCACACCAGCATCGTGTTGGCCGCACGCGCGGCTGCGTCCGGCCCCGCCGGACCCCTGGACACCATGCGTTTGAGCAGCCCCTGCAGCGGACCAAGCCGCAGCAACCCGCCAAACGTGTTCAGGCGCTTCAGCCTGGCGATGCTGGCGGCGGGCATCGCGATATAGCACTCGATGTTGCCAATGCCGGTCGTCCAGTAGGCGGTGCTCACGTCGCCCCACGGAATGGTCACGGCCGTGAGCGTGCCTGCGCCGAAATCGATGTCGCGCTCACGAAAGGCGTGGGCCACCGGCGTGATGCGCCCGGCACTGCGGATGCGTCCGCCGCGTGCAAGGTTTTCGATGCTGGTCTTGAGCGTGCCGCGGCTCGGCCGGCCGCGCGAGGCGAAACCCAGCGCCAGGTAGGTCGCGTCGGGCAGTTCCTGCCGCAAACGCGCCGCAACGCAATCGGTTGGAACCACGTCGAAGCCGGCGGCCGGGCACAACACGACGCCCGCCCGGCGCGCCTCCGGATCACGTGCATGCACGGCTTCGAGCACGTCGATTTCGCCGGTGATGTCGAGATAGTGGCTGCGCTGGCGCAGGCACGCTGCAACCATCGGCGCCGACGTGGCCGAGAACGGACCCGCGCAGTGCAGCGTCACGGTCGCGCCTTGCAGCGCGCGATCGAGTGCGCCGGGATCATCGAGCGAAGCGATGCGATAGTCGCAACCAAGCTCTCTGGCGAAGGCAGCGACGGCCTGTCCGTTGCGACCGGCCAGCACGGGCTGGAGTCCGCGGCGAACCGCTTCGCGCGCGATCAATTCGCCCGTGTACCCCGTGGCGCCGTAGATGACCAGCCGCGCAGCGCTCATGAGGCCGGCAGGGCGTGGAATTCGACGCGATTGTTCTGGGCCGCGACCGTGTTCCAGCTGCCGGCCGTGGTCTTTTCCTGCTGCTCGGCGTACGCGACGGGCTGGCTGCGCCCGCCATTGACGACTTCGATCTGGATGTCGCCACCGGTGCGGCGCGTCAAAGTCGCGGCGAAATTGGCGAAATCGACCGACTGCCGCTGCGCCACCGACAGCGAGTCGTCGAAGGGATTGCCCACGAGATCGCACCTGGCCGCCGCCAGGTTCACGTCTGCCGGGGCGAAACCCTCGTTCGCATTGCCGCTCAGGCAGAAGTCGCCGACGTACGACTCGACGCGGATGCGGCCCTTGAACTGCTGCGTCTCGAGCATCGAGGCCAGCGCGCGCAGCCGCTCGAGGCGACTGCCCGCCAGCGGGGCCTCGCCGTAAGGCACGTACTCGGTCGCGATCGGGCCCCCGGTGGGTCCAACGACACCTCCGCCCGCCAACGGGGCGGCAACCAATGCGTTACCCGTGGCCGTGGCGCTCGCCGCGGCATTCGCGATCATCGCCGCCGCTTTTGCCCGTTCGACGGCGGCCCGCGACTCGGCGAGTTCACGCGCGAGTTGCCCATTGGACACGTTCGCCTGCCAAGCCAGGTAGCCGAGTACCGCAGCGGGCACCGCCGCGAGCAGGGCGGTGAGCACGACCGGCCACCACTGGCGGCGCGGTTGCTGCGGCATGAGCGACTCGAAGGAGGGCGGCGGCGGAATCTTGCCGATGCTCTCCTTCATCTCGCCGGTGAGCCGGCGCGCGAACGCCTCAAACGTGGCGAGCAGGAACCGCCGCTGCTCGTTCAGCTGTTCCTTCACCAGGTGCTGGACGGAGTTGCGCAGACCCGCCTGCAGTTCGGACGCAAGGGCCGGCGTGAAGGCCATCGCGGCTGGCGATGGCGCCAGCGGTGCAGACGTCAGCGCCCGCCGGGTCGCCGTGGTCGACAGCGCATCGACCGCCTGGGCGTCGTCAGGGTGCGCAGCCGCCAGCGCGGCAGCCATCCCCGCCTCGTCGGGCGAGCTTTCGGCTGCCATCGCCGCCGCCGCCGCCGGGCCCGGGAACAGCGCCTGCCGTTGAGTCCGCCGATCCGGCAGCAGGTGGAGCTGGTACAGGATCCGCGAGACGTCGACCGGCCGCACCGTCTTCGGCAGCACGCCGACCGCGCCTAGCGCGCGCGCCTGGCTGACGTACAGCTCGCCTTCCTGCGAGGTGTACATCATCAGCGGGATGGTCGCGGTGAGGGGGTCGGCCTTGATCGCCTGTACCGCCTGGAAGCCGTCCATGCCCGGCATCAGGTGGTCCATGAAGATCACGTCGGGGCGGGTGCGCGCGAGGTAGACGATGGCCTGCTCGGCCGTCTCGGCGGTGTCGACTTCGATGCCGTGTTTCTCGAGCATCCGCGACAGGAAAGCCCGCGCCGACTTGGAGTCGTCGACGATCAGCGCGCGCTTGCCCGAGAACTCCGCAGCCTGGCCGGTGGACTCTGTCACGGATCGCAGCCCCGCTCTGACGCGCCGGGCGTCACTCGAACCGTTCCCGGCGACGCTTGTTGTGACCGGTGGAAAGTGTAACGCACAATCGGGCGATGCCGAACCTCGATCGCCGCTTCTGGCTCCTGCACGCCTGGCTGCCACTGGGCGTGTTCGGGATTGTGGCGACACTGTTGGCAACCACCGACATCGACCTCACGATCGCGGACCGGCTGTTCTTCGACTGGCAGGCACGGCGCTTCATCGGCAAGGACACGTGGTGGGCAAACGACCTGATCCACACCGGCGGCCGCGATGCACTCCGGTGGGTCGCGGCGGTCGGCCTCGCGATGCTCGCGGCGTCGTTCTTCGTGGCGCGCTGCCGGCACTGGCGACGCCCCGCGGCCTTCGTCGTCACCTGCCTGGTCGGCGCCACGCTGTTCGTCGGCACGCTCAAGCAGGTGACCAACATCGATTGTCCGTGGGACCTCGCCCGCTACGGCGGTACCCGGCCGTTCGTGCACACCTTTGGCGACCGCCCCGACGGGCTGCCGCGGGCGGCGTGCTTCCCGGGCGCGCATTCCTCGTCGGGATTCGCACTGGTGTGCTTCTACTTCCTGCTGCGCGAGCGCCGGCGCGGCATCGCGAAGCTGGCACTGGCCGGCGCGCTCGCAGTCGGCGCGGTGTTCTCCTTCGGGCAGCAGGCGCGCGGCGCGCACCTGCTCTCGCATGACTTGTGGTCGGCCAGCCTCGTCTGGTTCATCTGCCTGGGGC
>JBAVJR010000071.1:0-14550 GCA_049687855.1 Steroidobacteraceae bacterium
GCGCCGGCGCGTTGCCGTTCCTCGGCCCGAATTGCTACGGCATGGTCAACTTCTTCGACCGGGTCGCGCTGTGGCCCGACCAGGTGGTCGGCGATTCACCCGAACGCGGCGTGGCGCTGATCTCCCAGAGCGGAACGATCGCGTTGACGCTGATGTTCAGCGACCGCTCGCTGCCGATCGGCTACCTGCTCACCGTCGGCAACCAGACGCGCCTCGCCGCCGAGGACCTGATCGACGTGCTCTGCGACGATCCGCGTGTCACCGCGTTCGGCCTGTACCTCGAAGGCATCAAGGACACGGCGGGATTCACGCACGCGGTCGACAAGGCCCGGGCGTGCGGCAAGCCGATCGCGGTGGTCAAGTCCGGCCGCACCGAGACCGCCAGCCGCACGGCGCGCAGCCATACCGGCGCCCTGTCCGGCAGCGACGCGGCCTTCGACGCCTATTGCGCGCAGGCTGGCATCGCCCGCTGCGAGACGTTGTCGACGCTCTGCGAGACGCTGAAGATCTTCCACAACGGCGGGCCACTGGCAGGACGCCGCGTGGTCGTGATGGGCGCTTCGGGCGGAGACATGGCGATGACCGCGGACCTGTCGCGCCACCTGGGCCTGGAATTCCCGCCGTTTACGCCTGAAGCGACGACGCGGATGAGCGCCATCGTCGGCGAGCGGGTGACGGTCGCGAATCCGTTCGACATGCACACCTACCTGTGGTTCCAGCACGCGGCGCTGCGCCAGCTGTTCGACACGGTGTTCCACAGCGACGTCGACGCGGTCGGCCTCACGCTCGACTGTCCGCCGCCTGCGAGCGCGGACGACTCGGCCTACACCGCGGTCATCGAGCAGTTCACAGCTGCGTCGCGTGGCGCCAGACCGCGCGCAGTGTTCATCTCGTCGCTGCCGGAAACGACCGGGCGTGCGGTGCGGCAATTATGCCTGCAGGGCGGGGTCGTGCCGTTGCAGGGCCAGCGCGAGGCGCTGGAGGCGCTGCATCTCGCAGGTGCGGTGGGCGATGCGTGGCGCGGCGGCAATTCACCAGTATTGTCGGTGCCGCGGCCGCCGCGAGGCACGGTGGTGACGGTCGGCGAGCATGCCGGCAAGGCCGCACTCGCCGCGTTCGGCTTGCAGGTGCCACGCTCGCAGGCGGTGCCGTGCGGTCAGGCCGGCATCGCGGCAGCCGCCATCGGTTTTCCGGTGGTGATCAAGGCATCCGGCGCCGGGCTCGAGCACAAGACCGAACTCGGCGGTGTCGTGCTCGACGTGCGGGCCGTGGAACAGGCCGTTGCGGCAGGAGCGCAGCTCGCGGCCTTGTCCGCCGAAGTACTCGTCGAGCAGATGATCGACGACGGCATCGCCGAGATCCTGGTCGGCGTCACGGTCGACGAGCAGTTCGGGCAGTTGCTGCTGATCGGGTCGGGCGGCGTGCAGGCCGAAGTCTGGAAGGACACCGTGACCCTGCTGCCGCCGTGGACGCGCGAGTCCGTTGCAGTCGGCCTGCGCCGGCTCAAGGTGGCCGTATTGCTCGACGGCTATCGCGGCAGACCTCCGGGTGACGTCGAGGCGCTCATCGACGCCGTCCTGGCCATCGGACGCTATGCGACGGCGAATCGTGACACCCTCGCGGAACTCGACGTCAATCCGATCATCGTCCGGCCGCGCGGCGCGGGCGCCATCGCCGTCGACGTGCTGATACGCAAGCTAGGGGAGTCCTGACATGCAAGACGGAATCAAGACCCATCGCGACGGGGCGGTCCTCGAAGTCACGATCGACCGGCCGAAAGCCAACGCGATCGACCTCGCCGCGAGCCGCCGCCTTAACACGGTGTTCGAGCAGTTCCGCGACGATGCGAGCCTGCGCGTTGCGATCGTGACCGGCGCGGGCGACCGCTTCTTCTCGCCCGGCTGGGACCTCAAGGCGGCGGCGGGCGGCGAGGCGTCGGATTCGGATTGGGGCGCCGGCGGTTTCGGCGGCCTCAACTATCCGCGCAACCTCAACAAGCCGATCATCGCCGCGGTCAACGGCATCGCCTGTGGCGGCGGCTTCGAGATCGTGCTCGGCACCGACATCATCGTGATGGAAGAACACGCGCGCTTCGCGCTGCCCGAGATCAACGTCGCGGTGCTGGCCGACGCGGGGACGATCAAGCTGCGCCGGCGCATCCCCTACCATGTCGCCGTCGAATTCCTCATGACCGGACGCTGGATGGACGCAGCCGAGGCGAAGCACTGGGGCCTCGCCAATCACGTCGTGCCGAAGGGCGAGGGCCTGGCCAGGGCGCGCGAGATCGCTCAGCAACTGGCCGACGGCCCACCACTGCTGTTCCCGGCCATCAAGCAGCTGCTGCGCCACACCGAGATGGTGCCCGAGCACGAAGCCTTCGAGCTGCACGATTCGCTGCACCTGGTGCAGCAGGTCGTCCGCTCCGAGGACCTGCAGGAAGGCACGCGCGCCTTCACGGAGAAGCGCAAGCCGCGCTGGACCGGCCGCTAGGCCGGCGCGGTCGGCACGAGCGCCCGCAGCCGCCGATCAGCCGCCGAGCGGCCGCAGCAGCGCGCGCGAAATGATGTGGCGCTGCACCTCGCTGGTGCCGTCCCAGATGCGCTCGATGCGGGCGTCGCGCCAGATGCGCTCGAGCGGCAGTTCGGTCATCAGTCCCATGCCGCCGTGGATCTGCAGCGCCTCGTCCGCGACCATCGCCAGCATCTCGGTCGCCTTCAGCTTGGCGATCGCCATGTCCATGTCGGTGGCAGTGCCCTGGTCGCGCTTCCAGGCCGCCTCGAGCACCAGCAGTTCCGCGGCGCGCAATTCGACGGCCATGTCGGCCAGCTTGAAGCTCACGCCCTGGAAGCGCCCGATCGGCTGGCCGAACTGCACGCGATCCACCGCCCACTGCTTCGCGAGATCGAGCGCCCGCTCGGCACGGCCGAGGCAGGTCGCCGCCACCTGCAGGCGCGTCGCGCCGAGCCACGTGTTGGCGACCTCGAAGCCCCGGTGCACCTCGCCGAGTACCGCGGAGCGCGGCACGCGGCAGTCATCGAACTCGAGGATGCAGTTGTTGTAGCCGCGATGCGAGACGTTCCTGTAGCCGTCACGCACCGTGAAACCCGGATGCCCCATGTCGACCAGGAACGCCGTGAGCGTCGCGCGCGACCCGCGGGCATCCTTTGTCGTGCCCGTGGCGGCGAACAGGATCACGAAGTCGGCGTGATCGGCATGGCTGATGAAGTGCTTGGTGCCGTTGATGACGAAGTCACCGCCCTGCTCCACGGCCGTGGTCTTGATCGCGCGCAGGTCCGACCCTGCACCCGGCTCGGTCATCGCCAGGCAATCGACGCGCTCGCCGCGCACCGACGGCAGCAGGTAGCGCTCGCGCTGCTCGCCCGCGCAGGCCAGCAGGATGTTCGACGGCCGGCCCACGCAGTTGTAGTGCAGTGCATAGCTGGTCCGTCCCAGCTCCTTCTCGTAGAGCGCCCAGGTGACGGTGTCGAGACCGCCCCCGCCGACGTCCGCCGGCATGTTGGCCGCGTACAGCCCCGCGTCGATGGCCTTGGCCTGCAGTTCCCGCTGCAGTTCGTCGCGCAGGACGCCCGTGCGCTCGATCTCGGCTTCGTGCGGATACAGCTCCCGCTCGACGAACTCACGCGTCGTCTTGATGACCAGCTGCTGTTCGTCGGTGAGCGAGAAGTTCATGGGTGTAACCACCGTTCAGCGTGTTCTGGAAACTGCCCGCGCACCGCGCTGCCGACGCCTCGGCAGATGCACCGGTTCGGCGCGGCCCGCGCGCTCCGCCCAGCGCTTTAGCATTTGCAGCTGCAGGCCCAGCTGCTCGACCTGTCGCGCCGCGGGCCAGTCGGCGGGGCTCGTCACGGCACTGGCCGTCAGCCCGTTGATGAACGTCATGATCGAGGCCAGCACCTGGGCCCGCAGGGCCGGCGGCCACTGCGCGGACTGCGGCCAGTGCGTGGCGATGCACTTGCGGAAGAGCTTCGCGTACTCGCGATGCACCCAGGCGTTGATCCGTCGCGCCTCGGCATCGGTCGACACCTGTCCCCAGAAAGCAGTCCAGAACGCACACTCGGTGAAGCGCGGCTTGTCGAGCGGCAGCGCCTCGGTCAGTACCGCGAGCAGGTCCTGTCCCTGGCTTCCCGCGTCATCGAGCCGGGCTTCGATTCGCATCAGGCTGAGCCGCAGCGCCGCCCGGATGATGTCCTGCTTGGACGCGAAGTAGTGCGGCAACATGCCTGTCGTGTAGCCGGCGGCCCGCGCAATCCGGACCACTGTCGCCTGCTCGAAGCCGTTATTCGCTACCACGACGCAGGCGGCCTGCGCGATCTGCTCGCGCCGCTGGTCATGATCGACTGCCTTCGGCATGGCTCGTTACTGCACTCGCGGGCCGACGCGCCGGCCAGCTTCGGCGGGTCGCGGCAGGGACGCGTGCAATCCGGCCAGGCGCTCGAGCCTGCCGCGGACTGCGCCGTCGATGGGCGCCGCCTTGTGCTGCGCGGTATCCACGTGCAGGTGCATCTGCTCCGCGGTCGCGAGCAGCGTCGAATCGCTGGTGCGCAGCAGCCGGTGAAAGACGTGCAGCCGCTGGTCGTCGAGCGACAGGATCTGCGTCGTGACTTCGATCGGCTCGTGGCAGCGCGCCTCGTCCTTGTGCACGACGTGGGATTCGACCGTGTAGAACATCCGCGACGTGGCCCGGTAGCCTTCGTCGACACCCACGCTCCGGTACAGCGCGTCCATCGCGTCGCCGAAGACCTGCACGTAGCGCGAATCGGTCATGTGGCCGTTGTAGTCGATCCACTCGGGGCGCACGCGGGTGCTCAGCATGCGGGAGGGCTGTGAGTCCGGCGCCGACTGGTCCACCACGCGGCGGCCCGCATCCGCGTACAGCCTTTGCTCGAGCGCACGCAACGTCGAGCCGGCCCCGACGTCGAACTGGCGCAACACCTGCTGGATCGCCACCAGGTAGTCGTCGCGCAGACGCTCGAGCTCGCGGATCGAGCGCCCCGCAGCCTGCGCCTGCGTGCCTTCCACCAGGCGGTCGATCAGCGTTGCGGTGAGCTCCGGGGCTTCGAGCCGCGTCCACGGCCACTTCAGGCACGGGCCGAACTGCGCCAGCATGTGCCGCATGCCTGCCTCGCCGCCGGCGAGGTGGTAGACCAGGTTCGTGCCCATGCCCGCCCAGCGCAGGCCCGGGCCGTAGACGATCGACTCGTCGAGCTCGCCCGTGGTCGCGACGCCGTCGTTGATCATGTGCAGGATCTCGCGCCACAGCGCTTCCTGCAGCCGGTCGGTCAGGTGCCCCGGCACTTCGTGGCGCACGTGCAGCGGGTGCATGCCGATGTAGCGGAAGAACTCCTTCGCCGCGTCGATCGTCTGCTGCGCCGTCTGCTGTCCGCCCACCAGTTCCACGAGCGGCAGCAGGTACACCGGATTGAACGGATGCGCGACACAGAACCGCCCGGGCGCGCGCAGGTCGCGCTGCAGGTCGGTCGGCGTCAGTCCCGACGTGCTGGACGCGATGATCACGTCCGGCGCCGCATGGCGACTGATCTCGGCCAGCACTTGCTGCTTCAGCTCGAGCTGCTCGGGGACGTTCTCCTGGATGAAATCCGCACGGCCCGCCATCTCGGCTGGGCTCGTCGTGAACGACAGCACGCCCTTGGGCGGAAGTGGCGCCAGCGTCAGGCGCGCGAGCGCCGGCTCGGCGTTGGCGACCGCATCGCGCAACCACCCTTCCATCCCGGGCTTCAGGTCTGCCGCGACGACGTCGATGCCGAAATGCAGCGCGCGCGCGGCCCAGCCCGCGCCGATCACGCCCGTTCCGAGCAACCCGAGGGTCTTTACTGCACGCATCCTGGGCTCCCATCGCCGTGAAGCGCAACCGCGCACGACGCGGTTCCCGCGACGACGCGTTTTGTCACAGCCATAATATAACACGCGGCTGCAGCGCGCCTGCGCCTCGCGCGCAGGGTCACTGCCGGCCGGCAACCCAACGTGATCACGACCTCTTCGGATCGCGAGCTGCGCTAGACTGCGCCCCGGATCACCCACTGAACTCACGGTGCCGGATGGACAGCGGTCGCCTGCTCGAGCAGCACACCATCGACTACATCCCGCTCGCCGAAAGGCGGGGCAAGGTCTGGCACCTGTGGCCGATCTGGTTTGCGGGCGATGCGCACCTCGCGACGCTCGCCGTCGGCGTGATCGGCCTCGCCCTCGGCGCCAACCTGCTCTGGACGACGCTCGCCGTCGTCGGCGGCTGCGCGCTCGGCACGGTCTTCATGGCCTTCCACTCGACGCAAGGGCCGCAGCTCGGGCTGCCGCAGCTGATCCAGTCGCGGCCGCAGTTCGGCTACTACGGCGCGCTGCTGGTCTGGGTCGTCGCGCTGGTGGCCTACATCGGCTACAACGCGTTCAACCAGGTGCTCGTGTCGGGCGCGGTCCACCAGCTGGCCGGACGCGAGATTGCGAGCGACCCGGTCGTGATGGTCACCTTTGCGCTGCTGGCCGCGGCGATCGCCGCAGTCGGCTACCACTGGATTCACCGGGCGCAGCGCTGGGTTGCCTACGTCACGATCGCGATGCTGCTGGTCTTCACGGCCGGTGCCGGCAAGGCGCTGCACCTGCCAGCCGACGCATGGCGGCTCGGCGAGTTTCCCGCGATTCCGTTCCTGGTGCAGTTCTTCGCCGCGGCGGCCTATCAGCTGAGCTGGTCCATCTACGTCTCGGACTACTCGCGCTACCTGCCGCCGGATGTGAGCGTGCGCGCTTCGTTCTTCTGGACCAGCATCGGCGCCTTCGTCGGTGGCGTGTGGATGATGCTGGTCGGCACACTCGCAGCCGCATACAGCCCGCAGGCCGAGATTCCGGCTGCCTTGCAGGCCGCTGGCGACGCCGTCTGGCCCGGACTCGGCACGGCACTGCTGGCTGTCGCCGTGCTGGGATTGCTGACGATCACCACGCTGAACTTCTACGGCGCCTCGCTCACGCTGCTGAGCATCACCGACTGCTTTCGCCGCACGCGGGCCGGCGCCCAGGCGCGTATCGTCAGCCTGGCGGTGGCTGTCGTCCTTGCGTGCACCATCGCGCTCGCGGCCTCGGCCGATTTCGTGCACCGCTTCGAGGACCTGCTGGCCGTGCTGCTGTACCTGTTCACGCCGTGGACGGCGATCAACCTCGTCGACTACTTCTGGGTACGCAAGGGACATTACTCGGTGCGCGAAATCTTCAATCCCGACGGCCTCTACGGCAAGTGGAACTGGCGCGGGCTGCTGGCCTATGCGGTCGGCTTCGTGGCGATGATCCCGTTCGTCAGCACGGGACTGTACACCGGACCCATCGCTGACCTGCTGGGCGGCGCGGACTTGTCCATGCTGGTGGGACTGCCGGTATCGACGCTCGTCTATCTCTGGGCCTGCCGCGACTTCGACGCGGCGGGCGAGTTGCTGGCCGTGCAGCGTGCCGATGCGGGTCTTGACCCGGGGCCGCCGCGGGCACGGCAAGGCTAAGTCGCGGCCTTACGCAGCACCGCCCGGCGCGGCCGGGCTTGACGGCCGGAGCGACTCCCGTACAACGTGGGCACGGCCGTGGCCCCGATCCACGTTGCGGAGAGACTCGTTGGCTCGGCTCCTGCAGGCACTCGCATTCGCGCTGCTGCTGCTCGCGGACACCTCCGCGTCGGCTGCTGCGTCGCCGGCCAGGCCGGTCGTGGTCTCGTCGAAGCTGTCGAGCGAGTCGGCGATGCTCGGCCAGATGATCCGCCTGCTGCTCGAGGACCACGGCATTCCGACGCTCGACCGGATGACGCTGGGCGCCACACCCGTCGTGCGCAAGGCGCTGCTCGCCGGGGAGATCGACCTCTACGTCGAGTACACGGGCAACGCCGGCTACTTCTTCAACCGGCCAAACGATCCTGCGTGGAAGGACCTGCAACGCGGGTACGCACTGGGTTCACAGCTCGATCTGGCAGCGAACCGCATCGTCTGGCTGGCCCCGGCGCGCGCCAGCAACGCCTGGGCGCTCGCCGTGCGTCGTGACCTGGCCGCCCGGCATCGACTCGTGACCATGAGCGACTTCGCGCGCTGGGTTCGCGCAGGCGGCAACGTCAAGCTTGCCTGCTCGGCCGAATTCGCCAACGGCGGCACGCTGCGATCGCTCGAGAAGACGTATTCCTTCCACCTTGAACCGCGCCAGAAGGTCGTGCTCGCGGGCGGCGAAACGGCGGCGACCATCGGCGCAGCGGCTGCACGCACCAATGGCATCAACACTGCCATGGTGTACGGCACGGACGGCGGCATCATCGCTGCCGACCTCGTCCTGCTCGAGGACGACAGGAAAGACCAGCCCGTCTATGCCCCGGTGCCGATCGTGCGCGAGGCGGCGCTGCGGGCGCGACCCGCAATTTCAGGCGTCGTGCAGCCGTTGATGGAGAGCTTCACGCGCGAGTCACTGCAGGCCCTGAACGCCCGCGTGCAGATCGATGGCGAGTCAGCCGAAGAAGTTGCCGGGGATTACCTGCGCAGCAAAGGCTTCATCGGCCCGGGCCGCAACCGGTGAGCGAGGAGCCACATCGCGTGCAACGCATCGATCGCCTGGGCGTGCTGCTGAGTTTCGTGGGAACGCTCGCCCTCACGCTGCTGCCGCTGCTCGTCTTCAAGGCGAATCGCATCGTACCGGGCGAACCGCGGGCATTGCTGGACCTGCTGCCCGCCGCAGCGCTCGCGCTGTATGCAACGCTGGCCGCCGCCGCGGCCGTCGCAGTCTTCGTCCAGAGCCCACGGATCCGGTTGCTGGCCGCCCTCAGCGGCATTGCAGCGCTGGCCGTCGCGGTCGCGGCAGCGGCGGACATCCTGACGCCCACCGGCAATCGCGTCGTGCGCATCGCGCCCGGGGCAGGCTGCTGGATCGTGCTGATCGCACTCGGCCTGCTCGCCACCGACGCATTGACGCGCCTGCGGCCCGGCCCCGTGCTGCGGGTCGCGACGCTGGCCGTGTTCCTGGCTGCCACACTCGCTGCACTCGGTTCAGGCTTGTTCGACGACCTCTCGATCATGCGCGAGTACGCGGTCAACGCGACGCGTTTTGCACACGAGGCACGGCGACACCTGCTGCTGGCGCTGGGCTCGCTCGCCGCCGCGGTGGTCATCGCACTGCCGCTCGGTGTGCTCTGCCATCGGCAACCGCGCCTGCGCAACTCCGTGCTCGGCGCGCTGAACGTCGTGCAGACGATCCCGTCGATTGCGCTCTTCGGCATCCTGATGGCGCCGTTGGCCGCGATGGCGCTGGCGTTTCCGGCACTGGCCGCGCTGGGCGTGAGCGGCATCGGCGCCGCGCCCGCCGCCATTGCCCTCTTTCTTTACTCTTTGCTGCCGGTCGTGGGCAACACGACCGTCGGGCTCGGACGAGTGTCGCCGGCCGCGGTCGACGCAGCGCGCGGCATGGGCCTGACCGCTGGGCAGATCCTTAGGCAGATCGAATTGCCGCTGGCGTTGCCGACGATCCTGACGGGCATCCGCATCGTGCTGGTGCAGAACATCGGCATGGTCACCATCGCGGCGCTGATCGGCGGCGGCGGTCTCGGTGCTTTCGTCTTCCAGGGCATCGGCCAGACGGCGATCGACCTGGTGCTGCTCGGTGCGATCCCGACGGTCGTGCTCGCCTTCTCCGCCTCGGTCGTCCTCGACGCGGCTACCGACCTCGCACGCCGGGTGCCCCGATGATCCAGATCGAGAGTCTCTGCAAACGCTACGGCGAGTCCGCGGTCGTGGACGACGTGTCGATGGTCATCGAACCGCGCACGATGACGACGATCGTCGGCACGTCGGGGTCGGGCAAGTCCACACTGCTCAGGATGATCAACCGGCTGGTCGAGCCGACCTCGGGCCGCGTGCTCATCGACGGCAACGCCACGACAGCCGAACCGGCGCACCTGCTGCGGCGTCGCATCGGCTACGCCATCCAGGGCCTCGGGCTGTTTCCGCATCGCACGGTCGCCGACAACATCGCGACCGTGCCGCGGCTGCTCGGCTGGAGCGAGGAACGCGTCAGCGCACGCGTCACCGAACTGCTCGAACTGTTCCAGCTCGACCCGGGCCTCTACGCCGCGAAGTTTCCGCACGAACTGTCGGGCGGCCAGCAGCAGCGCGTGGGAGTCGCCCGCGCGCTGGCCGCGAAGCCGAACGTGCTGCTGATGGACGAGCCGTTCGGCGCGCTCGACCCGATCATCCGCGCCAAGGCGCAGGACGACCTGCTCGGGATCCAGCGGCGCTTCGGCACGACGGTCATTCTCGTGACGCACGACATCGACGAGGCGTTCCGGCTCGGCGACCGCGTCGCCATCATGAGCCGGGGGCGCCTGCTGCAGCATGACCGGCCGGCCGTGTTGCTCACGCGACCCGCGGATCCCTTCGTCTCGCAACTGATCGGCTCGGGCGACCGGTCGCTCAAGCTGCTGTCGCTGACGACCGCGGGCGAAATCGCAGCCGCAGGGGCAGTGGACGGCCCGACGGTGCCGTGGTCGGCAACGCTCCGCGACGTGCTGGCCGAACTCGTCTGGAGCGGAGCGGCGGCGGCGACGATCACCGGTCCCGACGGTGACCCCATTGGCCACGTGACGCTGGCCAGCATCCTCGCGCGGGGACGGCAGGCAGCATGAGCCGCCTGGCACTCGGGGCGCGTCTCGCCATCCTGGGCGCGTTGCTCGCGTTCCTCGTTGCACCACAGGCCTTCGCGCCGGTGCTGGCACCCCTGAACGACTACGGCGCCCCGGCCGTCTACGACCAGGGCAACCTGCTGGAACTGGCGCTCTCGCACCTGTGGACGGTCTTGATCGCCGCGGCCGCGAGCACCGCGGTCGCAGTCGCGCTCGGCATTTTCGTGACACGCCCTGCCGGAGCCCAGTTCCTGCCGCTGTCCCGCACGCTGGTGAACGTCGGGCAGACGTTCCCGCCCGTCGCCGTGCTCGCCGTGGCCGTGCCGCTCGTGGGGTTCGGCCAGGCCCCGACGCTGATCGCCTTGTTCGCGTACGGCCTGCTGCCGATCTTCGAGAACACGATCGCGGGTCTCGAGAGTTGCCCGCGGCCGGTGCTCGAGGCGGCGGACGGCATGGGTATGAACGCATGGCAGCGCCTGCGACAAGTGGAACTGCCGCTGGCCCTGCCGCTGATCATGGAAGGCGTGCGGCTCTCGCTGGTCATCAACGTCGGCACCGCGACCATCGGCTCGACCGTGGCGGCGAAGGGCCTCGGCGAGGTCATCATCGCCGGCCTGCTCTCGAACAACACGGCCTTCGTCCTGCAGGGCGGCCTCGTGACGGCGCTCATGGCCATCCTGCTTTACGACGGCATGCGGCTGCTCGAGCAGCGATTCGTGCCGGCTGCGCGGAACTGAACGCAGCCGCTTCCGGCTACGGCGCGCTTTGCTAAGATCGGGCCGCTACCGCCCGCTTCCGGGCGATTTATACCGATGAGCGCACCACAGACTGCCCCGGACAGCCCGCAAAGCGAAGTCGCAGCCATCCCCGCGATCGAGTGGCCGACGGTCCTGCTGATCCTGGCCGGCTACGGCGGCTGGCTTGCGCTGACCCATGCGTACGGCACCTGGCCCACGTGGCTCGTCGTGCCGGCCGTGGCGGTGCTGCTCACGTTCCACAGTTCACTGCAGCACGAGATCCTGCACGGACACCCGACGCGCTCGGCGGCCGTGAACCGGCTGTTCGGCATCCTGCCGCTGTCGCTGTGGATTCCGTACGACCGCTTTCGCGCGTTGCACCTGGCGCACCACATCAACGATCGCCTGACCGATCCGATCGACGACCCGGAAACGAACTACGTCACGCCGGAGGCTTGGCAACGGCGCTCGCGTTTTTCACGCTGGATCTTCCAGCTCCAACTGACCCTCGCGGGCCGCATGCTGATCGGCTCGTGGTGGCGGATGGGCTGGTTCCTGGCCAGCGAAGCCAGGGCGTTTGCACGCAACGATCCGGGCGTGCGCGCGGCGTGGATCACGCACGTGATCCTGTGCGTGCCAGTCGTGTACTGGGTCACGGCCGTCTGCGGCATTCCGCCCTGGCTCTACATCGTGGCGATGGTGATCCCGGGCAACGGCATCCTGCTAGTCCGGTCGTTCGCGGAGCACCGCGCGCGCGCGCGCGTGAATGAGCGCACGGCAACGGTAGAGAACTCGTGGCTGCTCGGGCCGCTGTTCCTGTTCAACAACCTGCACTCGCTCCATCACGCTGAACCGCTGCTGCCCTGGTACCGCTATCACTCGCGGTACCGGTTGACGCGCGACCGCTTGCTGGCCGGGAACGGCGGCCTCGTGTACTCGACCTATTTCGACGTTGCGCGGCGCTTCCTGTTCAGGATGCACGACCAGCCGCAGCATCCGCTGGGACGCGCGCCGTCGCAACGCGCTGCCTGAAGTCCCTTTCCCAGCGGCCGGCCCGTTTCAACTCGATGCCGTGTGACTACGCGGGGCAGGCGTAACCGGCAGCCTTTGCTGCGCGGTCCCACTCGAGCGTGCGCGCGTAGTCCATTGTATCGATCGGCGCGAAGCCCTCGATCAGCAGCGTGTCCGCGTATTCGCCGAACCACGACTGCCGGGAGGCGGCCGCGAACGCAGTGCGCAGCGCATCGATGGTCGATGCCGGCGTAGACGCTGCTGTCACGAATGCCGGCAGGGTGGCGACAGCGGTGGATTCGAGGACGCGAACGCCGGCCGTCAGCGTGGAACTGTGGTGCGCGATCAGCAGGTGCCAGTACGCGTCCAGCGGCCCAACGTCGATGCGGCCCTCGCGCACCGCATCGAGGATCGCGCGCGCGGTCACGAGGTTGGGAACCATCTCGCCGTAGAGTGCCGGCCGCGATGGCGTGCGATACCGCAGCAGGTGATGGCGGAATGCGTTGAAACCCGAATGCGAGTGTTCGACGGTCCAGCCGGCACGGCCCCCGAACGTGTCCTCGAGCGTGCGATAGGTTGCGTCCTCGCGCACGATGAGATCCGACCGGTAGACCGGACGACCAGCGGCCCACGCAGCGCGCGGTATCGGCGCCGCGAGTGGCACGACGTCAGCCAATTGCAGCGCCACCGGATAACCGCACATGAAGACGCAGCCTAGATCGGGACGCGCCCACAGCGTCTCCAGCGGTTGCGGCGCCGGATAGGCAACGTAGTCGAACGTGACGCCGGCTTCCACGGTGATCCGTTCCAGCAGCGAACGCCACGCAGCCTCGACCGCCGGCGTCACGGCATACATGCGGGCATTCATGATCGAGCGGGTCATGCAGGCTTCGCGGCGCAGGCAGGACTACGGTGCGTCACAACCCAGCTCGGCCGAGCGCTTCCTGACGTACGCCTCGACAGCCTCGCGCACTGCGGCATCGAGCGGCGGCGGCGAATACTCGGCGAGCAATCGCTTCCAGGCGTCGGTGGCGCGGCGCGTTGCGTCCTTCGCGCCCGCCTCGCTCCAGTTCTCGAAGTTCGACCAGTCGGAGAGCAGCGGACGGTAGAACGCCGTCTCGAAGCGCGCGAGCGTGTGTGCCGTGCCGAAGAAGTGACCGCCCGGCTCGACGCCCTTGATTGCGTCGACGGCGAGGTCGTCGTCGTCGAATGCGATGGGCTGCAGGATCGCAGCCCAGCCCCGCAGCATCTCCGCGTCGACCACGATCTTCTCGAGCGACGCGACCAGGCCGCCTTCGAGCCAGCCCGCAGCGTGGTTGACCAGGTGGCTGTGGCTCAGGATCGCGGCCTGCAGCGAGAACGCCGTCTCGTAGGTCGACTGCGCGTCGACGGCAGGAGACGCGTTGACCGCGCTGGTCCGCACGGGAATGCGCAGCCTGCGGCCGATCTGTGCCGTGGCGAGCGCCGCGTGCACGTATTCCGGCGTGCCGAACGCCGGCGAACCCGTGCGCATGTCGACGTTCGACGTGAAGCCGCCCATGACGCACGGCGCACCGGGCCGTACGAGCTGGCACAGGGCGATGATGCCGAGCGCCTCGGCCGTCTGCTGCACGAGGGCGCCGGCGAGCGTGATCGGGGCCATCGCCCCCATCAGCGTGAACGGCGTGATGACGACGCACTGACCGTGCCGCGCCATGATCATGATGTTGTCGAGGATCTCTTCGTCGACGCGCCGCGGCGAATTGACGTTGGTCACGGTCATGAGGGTCGGCCGCACGGCGAGATCGTCGATCGAGCAGCCATGCTCGATTGCCGACATCGCGATGGCGTCTTCCGCCTGGATGCCGCCGACTCCGCGCGCGGCCCAGACGATGTCGGCGCATTCGATGTGCGCGCGGTACGTGGCGAGGTGACGGACCGGCACGGGCACGTCGACGGGCTCGACGACGATGCCGCCCTGCCAGTGCAGCACGCCGAGCTTGTGCGTCAGCTTGAGAATGTCGCGGAACGAGGCGATGTCGCCGAAACGGCGGCCCCGCTCGGCATCGCTGACGTTGGGCGCGCCGTTGACCGGACCGAAGTTGACCACCCGTCCGCCGACGTGCAGGTGCCGCGCTGGGTTGCGCGCGTGCAATACGAACG
>JBAVJR010000072.1:0-3698 GCA_049687855.1 Steroidobacteraceae bacterium
GGCCAGGCCGCCGTCGTCTACCTGGCACCCCCGCCCGACCGCGGCACGACGGACGCGCGGCTGACTGCGTTCATGGCACAGATCGAGGGCGCCACTCCGCCGGTCTTCGTCTACATCAGCACTACCGGGGTGTACGGCGATGCGGGTGGTGCGCTCGTCGATGAATTCACGCCGGTCGCGCCGTCGAACGACCGCTCACGCAGACGGGTCGCGGCCGAAGGCACGGCGAAAGCCTGGTGCGCGGCGCGCAGTGTGCGTTGCGTGATCCTCCGCGTACCGGGCATCTATGGACCGAACCGCCTGCCGCTCGAACGGCTGCAACGGCACGAACCTGCGCTGCGCGAGGCGGACGCGGGCCCGGGCAACCGCATCCATGTCGACGACCTGGCCGCAGCCATCGTGGCCGCCGTCGATCACCGGTCGGCGCAGGGTGTTTTCAACGTCACGGACGGTGACTACTCGAGCACCACGGCGTACCTGCAACTGACGGCGGCAGCCGCGGGAATCGAGCCGCCGGCGCTCATCAGCAAGGCCGAGGCGCAGGAGAGGATTCCGGCCGGCATGCTGTCGTTCCTGCTCGAATCGCGCCGTGTCGACAATCGTCGCATGCTGGCCGACCTCGGCCTGCAACTGCAGTACCCGACGCTGCAGGCCGGTGTGCTTGCAAGCTTCGCCGAGATGCAGCACGCACAGGAGATTGGCGCAACGTGACGACGTTCCACAATCCCTCCCTGGCCGCCATTCGCGAACTGCTGCGAGCCTCGCACACGATCGCCGTGGTCGGCATTTCCGACGATCCCGCCCGGCCGAGCTTCGGCGTGACGACATCGATGCGCGACTTCGGCTACCGCATCCTGCCGGTCAACCCCGCGCTGACGCTGTGGCAAGGCATCCCCGCGCATCCGACGCTGGCAGCCGCCGTGCAGGCGCTGCGCCCGGACGAGCGCGTCGACATCGTCAACGTGTTCCGGCGGCCGGCGCAGGTGGGCGCCCTGGTGGACGAGTGTCTCGGGCTCGGGCTGCGCACGTTGTGGCTGCAGCAGGGCGTGATCAACGGCCCGGCCGCCGAGCGCGCAGTTGCCGCAGGCATGACGGTCGTCATGGACCGCTGCATCTACGTCGACCGCGCTTCGATGCGTGAGTGAGCCACGAGTCGGGTATCCTGCCCGGATGCGGCTTGCTTTCACGAAGATGCATGGTCTCGGCAACGATTTCATCGTGTTCGATGCCGGCTCTGCCACCGACCTGCCCTCTACCGGCGACCTGCGCCGCCTCAGCGACCGGCACACCGGCATCGGCTTTGACCAGGCGCTGGTGCTCGAGCCGCCGCGACGCGCCGGCACCGACGTCTATTACCGCGTCTTCAACGCCGACGGCTCCGAGGTCGAGCAGTGCGGCAACGGTGCACGCTGCATCGCGCGACTCGTCGCGAGCCGGCGCGGCGAGGTCGACCGCCCGCTGCAGCTGGACAGCCCGGGTGGCATCGTCCGGGCTCGACTGCGGCCGGACGGCCTGGTATCCGTGGCGATGGGCGTGCCGGACTTCGATCCGGCCTCGCTTCCTTTCGACGCGCCGGTGGCCGCGGAGACCTATCACCTCGACACGCGGGCCGGCCCGGTTGAAATAGGCGCCGTGTCCATCGGCAACCCGCATGCCGTGATCCGCGTCCGCGACGTGCAGCAGGCTCCCGTGGACAGCGTCGGACCCGCAGTGGAAAATCACCCACGCTTTCCGCGCCGCGTGAACGTGGGCTTCCTCGAGATCGTCGCTCCGGACCACGTGCGTCTGCGCGTATTCGAGCGGGGCGTGGGGGAAACCCAGGCGTGCGGCACGGGTGCCTGCGCTGCGGTGGCCATCGGACGGCGGCACGGGCCACTGGCCGAGGAAGTGAGCGTAGATGTCCCTGGCGGACGAATGATCGTTCGCTGGCCCGGCCCGGGTGAGCCGATCTGGCTGACCGGTCCGGCTGAAACGGCCTTCGAAGGCCAGGTTGACGTGACGGGCGCCTAGTCGCCGGAGTCTTGCAGATGAACAAACCGATCCGCGGTGCCGAACCTCCCGCGCAGCTGGCCGAAGACCAGATTGCGGACTTCCTCGTCGCGCACCCCGACTTCTTCGAGCGCCACGGCGCTGTCCTGGCACGCATCAAGCTGCCGCACCAGCGCGGCAGCGCCGCCATCTCGCTCGTCGAGCGCCAGGTGCTGGTCCTGCGCGACAAGCACGCAGTGCTCGAAAAGAAGCTGCACGAGCTGATCGAGATCGGTCGTGCGAACGACGCGATCTCCGATCGCCTGCATCGCCTGACACGCCGGTTGCTGCGCGCGCGTGATGCCGCCGGTGTCGTCGCGGCGCTCGAGACATCGCTGCGCGAGGATTTCGGCGCCTTGCGCTGGGTGCTGCTGGCCACCGACCCGTCCGTGTCCGCTCTCGGCAACCTGCCGAACGGCCACGTGCGCGTCGTGCCGCGCGGCAGCCCCGAACTCAAGATATTCGAGACCTTCTTCGAGTCCGGGCGCCCGCGCAGCGGCCAGATCCGGGACACGCAGCGCGATTACCTCTTCGGCGGCGAAGGCAGCCAGGTGGGCTCGACGGTGCTGATTCCGCTCGGCGAGCGCGCGGCCCTCGGCCTGCTCGCCATCGCCAGCCACGACACCGAGCGCTACCTGCCCACGATGAGCACCGACTACCTGGTGCGCATCGGCGAGATCGTGACCGAAGCGGTGTCGGCGCGACTGGCATGACCGACGAGCCGCTGCGTAGCGGCGTCGATCATTACCTCGCGAGCCTGCGCAACGAGCGGCGGCTGTCGCCGCACACGTCGAGCAATTACGGCCGGGACCTCGCCTCGCTGCTCGATTACTGCGCGTCGCAGGGCATCTCCGACTGGCAGCAGCTCGATCCGCAGCATCTGCGGATGTTCGCAGCGCGTGAGCACCGGCGCGGCCTCGCGCCGCGCAGCATCCAGCGCAGGCTCTCGGCCTGCCGCGGCCTCTTCCGTTACCTGTTGCGTGAAGGCGAACTGAAGCGCGACCCGACCGGGGACGTGCAGGCGCCCAAGGCCCGCAAGCGCCTGCCGACACCGCTCGACGCCGACACGATGGCGCGCCTGCTCGAGTTCCGCGGCGACGACAGCCTCGGAATCCGCGACAAAGCGATCATGGAGTTGCTGTATTCGTCGGGGCTGCGGCTGTCGGAGCTGCTCGGTCTCGACCTGCTCGACCTCGACCTGCGCGATCGCACGGTCCGGGTCGTCGGCAAAGGCAGCAAGACGCGGATCGTGCCTGTCGGTCGCCAGGCGATCACGGCGCTGCAACGCTGGATCGCGGAGCGGACGACGATAGCCGCGGTCGGCGAACACGCCTTGTTCGTCGGCGTCAATGGCGCTCGCCTCGGTCCGCGGATCGTGCAGCGCCGCATAGCCCGCTGGGCCCGGCTGCAGGGATTGCCCGAGCACGTGCACCCCCACATGTTCCGGCACTCGTTCGCTTCCCACCTGCTCGAATCGTCGCAGGACCTGCGCGCCGTGCAGGAATTGCTCGGTCACGTCAACATCAGCACGACCCAGGTCTACACTCATCTTGATTTCCAGCACCTGGCCCGCATCTACGATGCGGCCCACCCCCGGGCCCGCCGCAAACGCCCCGCGCCCGAATCTTGATTCCTCGCCCTCTTCCCCTTCCTCCGACTAACCCCTAACC
>JBAVJR010000073.1:0-7107 GCA_049687855.1 Steroidobacteraceae bacterium
GCGCAAGCCAGCGCCCCCAGCCGTGGAGGCCGTGCAGGCGGGCGGCGACGTCCACCCGGCTAGCCGCCATCCGCCGGGCGCAGTTCGAGGTCGCGCGGCGAAGTCACGCGCAGGGTCTCGATGCGGCGCCGGTCCGCGCGGATCACTTTCAGTTCGAGCCCGCCGATCTCCACGGCTTCGCCGCGGCGCGGCATCCGTCCCAGCTCCTGCAGGATCAGGCCGCCGATGGTGTCGCACTCCTCGTCCGAGAACCGCGTTCCGAACGCCCGGTTGAATTCCTCGATGCGCGTGAGCGCAGGCACCGTCCAGCTGCGGTCGGCTTCCTTGCGGATGTCTTCGGTCTCGTCGATGTCGTATTCGTCGCCGATGTCACCCACGATCTGCTCGAGCACGTCTTCGATCGTGAGCAGGCCCGACACGCCGCCGTATTCGTCGACGACGATCGCCATGTGGTTGTGCGTGACGCGGAATTCCTTGAGCAGCACGTTGAGGCGCTTGCTCTCCGGAATGAACACGGCGGGACGCAGGCATTCCTTGATGTCGAAGTCGTCGGGCTGGTCCTCGACGAAGAACCGCAGCAGGTCCTTGGCGAGCAGGATGCCCTGCACTTCGTCGCGATCCTCGCCGACGACGGGAAAGCGCGAATGGCCCGATTCGATGACGACCGGCAGGATCTTCCCGACCGGCTCGTCGCGGTTGATCACGACCATCTGCGAGCGCGGCACCATGATGTCGCGCACCTGGATCTCGGAGACCTCCAGCACCGACTCCAGCATCTGCAGGACGTCGGCGTCGATCAGGCCGCGCTCGCGGGCCTCGACCAGGATGGTTGCAAGCTCGTCGAGGTCGCGCGGCTCGCCCGTGATCGAGTTGGCCAGTCGCCTGAGCCAGCGGCTCGTCGCACCCGTTTGTCCGCTACTACTCATACAGCCCGTTCGGCGACCTGGTCGTACGGGTCATGAAACCCCAATCTGCGCAGGATTTCCACCTCGAGCGCTTCCATCGTCCGGGCATCGCGCGCGCGCTCGTGGTCGTAATCCAGCAGGTGCAGCGTACCGTGCACGACCATGTGGGCCCAGTGCGCGCCCAGCGTCTTGCGCTGCTCACGGGCCTCGCGCGCCACGACCGGGGCGCAGATCACGAGGTCGCCGAGGATGCCGGTGGCGACGCGCTCCTCGGGCGACGAGGGAAACGACAGCACGTTGGTCGGCTGGTCCTTGCCGCGGTATTCGCGGTCCAGGCGGCGGCTTTCGGCACGGCCCACGACGCGCAGGCACACGGCGGCGCCCCGCTCGACCGACTCGTGCATCCGGCGCTTGCGCACCGGCAGGGACGCGAGCCCCCCCTCGTGGGCCGCGCGGGCCCAGCGTCGCAGGGTCACGGTTCCCGGCACCCAGGGCCGCCGCGTCGCGAGCTGCAGCTCGACCTGCAGGGACGGCGTCGCCCTGGCGGAACCGCGGGTGGGCTGGCTGTGCATCAGCGGTCCCGCGCGTCCTCGGCGTCGGTGTTGCGCTCGTACGCCTGCACGATCCGCTGCACCAGCGGGTGGCGTACCACGTCGAGCGCGTTGAAGAACGTGAAGGCTACGCCATCGACGCCGCGCAGCACTTCGATTGCGTGACGCAATCCGGAGCGCTGCTGCCGCGGCAGGTCCACCTGCGTGATGTCGCCGGTGACGACGGCCTTCGAGCCGAAGCCGAGGCGCGTCAGGAACATCTTCATCTGCTCGACCGAGGTGTTCTGCGCCTCGTCGAGGATGATGAACGAGTCGTTGAGCGAGCGGCCGCGCATGAACGCGAGCGGCGCCACCTCGATGACCTGCCGTTCGATGTTGCGGGCGACGCGGTCGAAACCCATCATCTCGTAGAGCGCGTCGTACATCGGCCGCAGGTACGGGTCGACTTTCTGCGCCATGTCGCCCGGCAGGAAACCGAGCCGCTCACCCGCCTCGACTGCCGGCCGCACCAGCACGATGCGGCGCACGCTGCCTGAATGCAGCGCTTCGATGGCGCTTGCGACCGCGAGATAGGTCTTGCCCGTACCGGCAGGTCCGATGCCTAACGTGAGGTCGTGCACACGGATCTGGTCGAGATACTGGCGCTGGTTCGGTCCGCGGCCGCGGATGCCGCCGCGCTGGGTGTGCACGATCGTCTCGCTGCCGCCCGCCGCCTGCTCCGCAACCGGGCGCGGGAAGCCGAATTCCTGCACGCAGAGATGCACGCGGTCCGGCGAGAGGGTTTCTTGCGCCGACATTTCGTACATCTTCTGCAGCACCGTTGCGGCATTGGCCACCGCCTCGGCGGGGCCGAGCACCTGCAGGTCGTAGCCGCGGCGGCGAACTTCGACGCCGAGACGCTCTTCGACGTGCCGCAGGTTCTGCTCCATCGGTCCCGCAAAATTTGCGAGCCGCGCATTGTCCGCGCCGGCGAGCGCAAGCTCGCGCGATTCGACCTGTGCGTTCAAGCGCTGCTCCGGGCGGGTTCCGCGGCGGCCAGCCGGCCCCGCAGCGAATTCGGCATGGCCTCGGTGATGACGACGTCGGTGAAACGGTTGATCAGCGAGGCCGGGCCATCGAAATTGACCCAGCGATTATTCTCGGTGCGGCCCGCGAGCTGGCGCGTGTCGCGTTTCGACGGCCGCTCGACCAGCACCCGCTGGATCGTGCCGACCATGCTGCGGCTGATCGCCCGGGCCTGGGCATTCAGCTGGGCCTGCAGCCGTTCGAGGCGCGCCTGCTTCTCCGCGTGCGTCACGTCATCGGGCAGCGACGACGCGGGCGTGCCTGGCCGCTGGCTGTAGATGAAGCTGAAACTCTGGTCGAAACCGAGCTCGCGCACGAGGTCGAGCGTGGCCTCGAAATCGCGTTCCGTCTCGCCCGGAAAGCCCACGATGATGTCCGTCGTCAGGCTGATGTCCGGCCGGACTTCACGCAGCCGACGCAGCTTCTGCTTGTACTCGAGCACGGTGTGCCCGCGCTTCATCAATGCCAGCACGCGGTCCGAGCCGCTCTGCACCGGCAGGTGCAGGTAGTTGGCGAGCTGCGGCACGTCGCGGTAGGCCTCGATCAGGCTGTCGCGGAATTCGACCGGGTGCGAGGTGGTGAAGCGAATGCGTTCGATGCCGGGCACGTCCGCGACGAGGTAGATGAGCGCGGCAAGGTCCGCCTGGCCGCCCCCCGCCAGCGGGCCGCGATAGGCATTCACGTTCTGGCCGAGCAGCGTGATCTCGACCACGCCCTGCTGCGCCAGCGAACGCACCTCGGCGAGCACCTGTTCGAGCGGGCGGCTGACTTCTTCGCCGCGCGTGTATGGCACCACGCAGAACGTGCAGTACTTGCTGCAGCCTTCCATGATCGAGACGAAAGCCGTCACGCCGTCGGCGCGCGGCTCGGGCAGCCGGTCAAACTTCTCGATCTCGGGGAAGCTGATGTCGACCACGGCGCGCCCTCGGCTGCGTAACTCCTCGAGCATGTCGGGCAGGCGATGGATCGTCTGCGGGCCGAACACGAGATCGACGAACGGCGCCCGGTCGGTGATGCCCTCGCCTTCCTGGCTCGCCACGCAACCGCCCACGCCGATGATGACGTGCGGGCGCGCGGCCTTCAGGTCGCGCCAGCGACCGAGCTGCGAGAACACTTTCTCCTGCGCCTTCTCACGCACGGAGCACGTGTTGAGCAGCAGCAGGTCGGCCTCTTCCGGATTTGCGGTGGGCTCGTAGCCGCCGGACTCGCGCAGCACGTCCGCCATCCGGGCGGAGTCGTACTCGTTCATCTGGCAGCCGAAGGTTTTGAGGTAGACGCGAGGCATGGGCCGGTCAGTATACGGAACGTTGGGGCGGCGCAGGCCTGTCGCGGATGCCCGGGTCACGCAGAAACCTCAAGCAAAACGGTTACTTGGCGTTCTGGCGGGGTACGCCAAAAAAGGCAGGGCCCGCGGCTTCGGCGGCGGGCCCTGGTTTGCGCTGCGCGACGCGACGGTCAGAACGGGATGTCGTCGTCGAACGGGGATTCTTCGGGACCCTGCGCTGGTGCGCGGCCACCGCCGCCGCCACTGGCAGGTGCCGGGCGGCCTTCGCCGCGCGACTCGCTGCCGCCACCCATGCCACCACCACCGCCCCCGCCTGCGCGGCTGCCGAGCATCTGCATCTCGTTGGCGTTGATCTCGGTGGTGTAGCGGTCGCGGCCCTCCTTGTCCTGCCACTTGCGCGTGCGCAGCTTGCCTTCGACGTAGACCTGCGAGCCCTTCTTGAGGTACTCGGCCGCGATCTCGGCGAGGCGGTCATACATGACGATGTTGTGCCACTCCGTCTGTTCGCGCTGTTCGCCGGTCTGCTTGTCCTTCCAGCTCTCGGAAGTGGCAATGCTGAAGTTGGTGACCGCCTTGCCGTTCGGCATGTAGCGCGTCTCGGGATCCTTGCCGAGGTTGCCGACGAGGATGACTTTATTGATGCCACGTGCCATTCGGGGACGCCTGCGCAGGAGTGGGGGAAGGGGTGAGATTTTACGGCAACCGAGGGGCTGCCGCGTAAGCATGCAAAACGGCCGGGTTCAGCTGGAAACGGCCTCGGGCGTGGCCAGGGCGGGCCGGCTGGCCAGCAGCGCCCAGACGAAGGCCATGGCCGCGCAGCCCCAGAACACGCCGGAGATGCCGAATCGGCCCAGCAGTATGCCGCCCATCACACCGCCGAAGAACGACCCCAGGAACTGGGACGTGGCGAAGACGCCAAGGGCGGCGCCGCGGTCGGCGGCCGGGGCCGTCAGGGTCAGCAAGGCCGGCATGCGGGCTTCGAGGAAGTTGAAAACGGCAAAGAACAGGGTCAGCGCCGCCATCACGACCCAGTAGTCGGCATGATCGAGCCCAAGCAGGGCCTGTGCCACGCCGACCAGCACGACCGACGCGATGAACAGCCCTGCTCCCTTGGTGCTGGTCCTTTCGGTTCGCAGGATCAGCGGCACGGTACCGACCAGCGAGGCGACGAACACGCACAGGTAGACCGCCCAGTGCGACGCCCTGGCGACCCCCAGCGTCTGCTCCAGCACCTGCGGCACCGAAATGAACGTCGCGGTCATGATCGCGTGCAGGGCGAACATGCCGAAATACAGCGGACGCAACTGCGGCCGGTTCATGATTTCGAGCAGGCCCGACAGCTTGCGGCTCTCTGCCCCACCAGTGCGCTCCGGCTCGGCCGGGACCGCCAGATACAGCAGGACGATGCCCAGGATCGCCATCGCCAGCATGATGCCGAAGATGCCCGGCACGCCCACCGCGGCATCCAGCGCCGGCGCGACGATCAACGCCACGACGAACGACAGCCCGATGCTGATCCCGATCACGGCCATCGCCCGGGTGCGGACTTCGGCGCGTGTGAGATCTGCCATCAGCGCCGTGACCGAAGCCGACACGGCGCCGGCACCCTGGACGCCGCGGGCGAGGGCCAGCAGCCACGTCGTGTGCGCGAACATGCCGAGTACGGACCCGGCTGCATAGAACAGCAATCCAATAGTAATCAGCGGCTTGCGACCGAAGCGGTCCGACCAGCGCCCGAACGGGATCTGCAGCACCGCCTGTGTCAGGCCGTAGGCACCCATCGCGAGGCCCAGCATCTCCGGGGAATAGTCGGGCAGCGTGTGGGCATACAGGGCCAGCACCGGCAGCATCAGGAACATGCCGAGCATGCGTGACGCATAGATGGCGGCCAGCGCGCCGACGGATCGGCGTTCGAGCGGCGTCATCGCCGGCCGCGGGGTCGTCGCACGGGGTAGGATGGTCTTTGCCTCGGATCGGGAGCGCCGCCTATATTAGCAGGCTGTCTTCCCGCAGCCTGAAAGCTGAGCCGAATGGACGAAATCCGGATCCGTGGTGCGCGCACCCACAACCTGCGCAACATCGACCTCGACCTGCCCCGCGACCGCCTGATCGTGATCACCGGGCTCTCGGGCTCGGGCAAGTCGTCGCTTGCGTTCGACACGATCTACGCGGAGGGACAGCGTCGCTACGTGGAGTCGCTCTCCGCCTACGCGCGCCAGTTCCTCTCCGTGATGGAGAAGCCGGACGTCGACCACATCGAGGGTTTGTCCCCCGCCATAGCCATCGAGCAGAAGGCGACGTCTCACAACCCGCGCTCGACCGTCGGCACCGTCACTGAAATCTACGACTACCTGCGCGTCCTGTACGCCCGCGCCGGCGTGCCGCGCTGCCCGGAGCACGGACAGGACCTGGCCGCACAGACCGTCACGCAGATGGTCGACCACGTGCTCGCGCTGCCGGAAGGCACGGGCGTGCTGCTGCTGGCGCCGATCGTGCAGGACCGCAAGGGCGAGCACTCCGAGGTATTCGACCACCTGCGCGCCCAGGGCTACGTCCGTGCACGCATCGACGGCAACCTGGTCGAACTCGACGTCAAGCCGGAGCTCGACGGACGGCGGCGCCACACGATCGAAGCGGTCATCGACCGCCTCAAGGTGCGTCCCGATGCCGCGCAGCGATTGGCCGAATCGTTCGAGACGGCCCTCGGCCTGGCGCAGGGCTCGGCGCGGCTCGCGTTCCACGACGAGCCGGAGCGCGAGCCGCTGGTGTTCTCGAACCGCTTCGCCTGCACCGTCTGTGGCTACAGCCTGACGGAACTGGAGCCGCGGCTGTTTTCGTTCAACAACCCGAACGGAGCCTGTGGCACCTGCGGCGGCCTCGGCCAGCAGGAGTTCTTCGATCCTGCGCGCGTCGTCGTCAATCCCAGCCTGTCGCTCGCCGGCGGCGCGATCCGCGGCTGGGACCGCCGCAATGCGTATTACTTCCAGCTGATCCAGTCGCTCGCGCGGCATTTCCGCTTCGACATCGAGGCGCCGTGGAGCGACCTGCCTGAAGCCGTGCGCCATGGGCTGCTGCACGGCAGCGGCGAGGAGAAGATCCAGTTCCGCTACTTCGATGCCAAGGGCGCCGCGACCCGGCGCACGCACGCGTGGGAAGGCATCCTGCCCAACCTCGAGCGCCGCTACCGCGAGACCGAGTCGGTGACGGTGCGCGAGGAACTCGCCAAGTATCGCGGCGTGCGCGCGTGCGCGGATTGCGGCGGCAGCCGGCTGAACAAGGCGGCGCGGCATGTGTACGTCGC
>JBAVJR010000074.1:0-6548 GCA_049687855.1 Steroidobacteraceae bacterium
GGCGTAGTCGTCGCAGCCTGCATCGACCCAGTCCGGCATCCGGGTCCCCGCGGCCAGCAGTCGCATGCGCATGCAGGGGCTCCAGCGGCCCGGAACCAGGTCCCGGGCCTCGCGTTCTCAGGCGCGCCTGGCGGCGCCGTTTTCCCAGAGCTTCTCGAGTGCGTAGAACTCACGCACGCGCGGCAGCATCACGTGCACCACGACGTCGTTGAGGTCGAGCAGCACCCACTCGCCATCCCGCTCGCCTTCGATGCCGAACGGCCGGTAGCCGGCTTCCTTGCAGCGCTGGACGACGCGGTCCGCAATCGACTTCACGTGCCGGTCCGACGTGCCGCTCGCCACCACCATCATGTCGGTGATGTCGGTGATGCCGCGGACATCCAGCGCCTTCACGTTCACGGCCTTCATGTCTTCGAGGGCGGCGAGCACGACCTGCGCCAGCGCCGGCGGTGCCTTGGCCTTCACCGGCTTCATCGCCGCGGGCCTGGTGCCGGCCGCAACCTTGCGCGGCATCTTCGCTGGAGCCTTGCCACGAGCCTTGGCGGCAGTCTTCACGGGCACCTTGGCCTTCGCGGCAGGAGCGCGGCGGATGCCTGCAGCCCTGGCCGGTGACTTGCCCGGCTCCTTGGCGGCGCGGGCGGCGGGACGGGCGGAAGATGCGGAAGACGGTCGCGACGGGCGCTTGGCTGCCATGCTCACCTCGTGGGTTGGGAAACGGAATAGCTGTGCGTCGCGCGGATCAGCGCGCGTACGGGATCGGGGACCAGGTAGCGGGGATCGCGGCCGGCGGCGAGCAGGTCGCGCAATTCCGTAGATGAAATTTCAAGTTGCGTCACTGGCTGGATCAGGATGCGCCCCGCGAGCGAGTTGTGCAAAGTCCCGGCCGCAGCGGTGCCGTGTTTGGCCAGCAGGTCTCCCAGCACGCCGGAGCTCGGCACCATCCACCCGGGGCGCGGTGCGACGACGATGTGCGCGAGTTCGAGCAGTTCCGTCCACCGGTGCCAGGTCGGCAACCCGAGGAACGCATCCATGCCGACGATGAGGCACAACGGCGTGCCCGGCAGTTCCGCCCGGAGTTCGCCGAGCGTAAGCACGCTGTACGAACGTCCTGCGCGCCGAACCTCGCGATCATCGACGACGAATCCCGGCTGGTCGGCTATGGCTGCGCGCACGAACTCGAGGCGCCGGGCGGCGTCGACCAGCGGCGGATCGCGATGCGGTGGATCACCGGCAGGAACGAAGCGCACTGCCTGCAGGCGGGCCGCCTGCAGAACCTCGAACGCGGTGCGCAGGTGACCGAAGTGGATCGGGTCGAACGTGCCGCCGAAGACACCGAGCGGTGCGCTGGAAAATCCTGCCGTCATGCGGCCACGAGCTTCACGCCGGCGATGCGTGCGACCAGTCCGGTGATCTCGACCCAGGGTTCGCCGCGCAGGCTGCCCTTGGCGACGCGATCCGCGCGCGCGGCAGCGGTGAGCAGCGCGTCGATGTCGGCGCGGCGCAATCGCTTGAGGGCGACCTTGATCGGTCCCTGCCGGCTGCCCCAGACCTGCTCCGCGCGGAAGATGCCGTCGATGTTGCGGTCGTTCGGTTCACGCTGCAGCACCCGCGACACGGCGCGCAGGTCGTTGAGCAAGGCCCAGAGGATGAGCGGTGGCTCGCGGCCTTCGCTGCGCAGACCATCGAGGATCCGCAGCGCACGGGGCGCGTTGCCGAGAAACGCGGCAGTCGACAGCTCAAACACGTCGTAGCGGGCGTTGTCGGCGACCAGCTCCGCAACGGCGTCGGCATCGAGCGTCGAACCGGGATTCAGCAAGGCGATGCGCTCGATCTCCTGCTGCGCGGCGAGCAGGTTGCCTTCGACCCGGTCAGCGAGCAGCTGCGCGGCCTCCGGCTCGAGCATGACGCCGTGCTTTTGCAGCCGGCGCGTGATCCATTCGGGCAGTCGCTCGCGTGTCATCGGCGGCGCGACCACGACGGTGCCCTGGCGCTCGAACTCGTTGACCCATGCCGACTTCTGCTGCTTGGGCTCGAGTTCGCCGGTGACCAGCAGCACGGTGTCGGCGGGCGGTGCCGCGACCAGCTTGAGCAGGTTCTTCGACGCGCCGGCGTCCGGGGCATTGCGCAGCTTGAGTTCGATCAGCCGCAGGTTGGCGAAGAGCGAAAGGCTGTTCGCATCCATGAGCAGCGCGTCCCAATCGAAACCACGCTCGATGAAATGGACCTCGCGGTCGCCGTAGCCGGACGCACGCGCCTTCGCGCGCAACGCCGTCGCAGCTTCGTCGATCAGCAGGGGTTCGACGCCCGTGATGAGGCACACGCGCGGCAGCGGACCTTTGGCCAGCGCTGCCTGGAAGGAATCCGGGGTCGTCCTCACGGGGCGGATGGGCCTGCGGCGCGGATCCGCGGTCGTCGGGGTGCCTGGGTGTGGCTCGGCATGTGCGCGGGATTATAAAGGGGAAGGGGGAGGAAGGGCAGGAAGGCCAGGAAGGCCAGGAAGGAGTAAGCACGAAACACGCATCGCGCGTCTTACTTCCCCCCTTCCGGGCCTTCCTGGCCTTCCTGGCCTTCCTCTCAGCTATATTCCCCGCTCTGTCCGCTTTCACGGAATCCACCCATGGCCTCTTCCGCCCGCCGCAGCCTGTATCCCGCCATCAGGCCATACCGCAGCGGCTGGCTGCGCGTCTCGCCGGAGCACGAGATCTACTGGGAGGAATGCGGCAATCCGCGGGGGAAGCCGGCGGTGTTCGTGCACGGCGGACCGGGGGCCGGTGCCGGCGAGACCTCCCGCCGCTTCTTCGACCCGCGCAAGTACCGGATCGTGCTGTTCGACCAGCGCGGCTGCGGCCGCAGCAAGCCCCACGCGAGCCTGGTGGACAACACCACGCAGCACCTGGTCGCGGACATGGAAGCACTGCGCAAGCACCTGGGCGTCGAGCGCTGGCTCGTGTTCGGCGGCTCGTGGGGCTCGACGCTGTCGCTCGCCTATGCGCAGTCACACCCGAAACGCGTGACCGAGCTCGTGCTGCGCGGCATCTACATGCTGCGCGACTGGGAGATTCACTGGTTCTACCAGCACGGCGCGAGCGCGATCTTCCCGGATCACTGGGCCAACTACGTTGCGGCGATTCCGCCGGCGGAACGGGGCGACCTGGTCGGCGCCTTCTACAAGCGCCTGACCAGCCGCAGTCGCGCGGTGCAGCTCAAGGCCGCAAAGGCGTGGGCCGAGTGGGAGGCAGCGACGAGTTACCTGCTGGTCAACCAGGAGAACATCGCCGCCTGGAATTCCGATGATTTCGCGATCGCGGTCGCGCGCATCGAGTGCCACTACTTCATCAACCACGGGTTCTTCGAGCGCGAGGACCAGCTGCTGCGGGGCGTGCGCAGGATCCGCAACATCCCGGCCGTGATCGTGCAGGGCCGCTACGATGTCGTGTGCCCGATGCGCAGCGCATGGGACCTGCACAGGGCCTGGCCCGAAGCCGACTTCCGCGTGGTCCCCGACGCGGGGCATTCGGCGCTCGAGGCCGGCAACACGCACGAGCTGGTGTCGGCAACCGACCGCTTCGCGAAGTGAGCGAGGTTGCCTAGAGCGACTCGAGCCGGCGCGTCACCAGCAGCGCGAGGTCCTTCGCCATCGAATCGCGAATGATGACCTCCTCGCGGTCCTTCGCCAGCAGCTGCGTTTCGTCGAAGCTCAGGTTGCGGATCATCTCGAGCGGCTGCGACTCGAGCACTTCCTTGCCGCCGCGATCCACCGAGTACTCGACCGAATAGAAGATCTCGTATTCCTGCGGCGTGTTGCGCGCGGAAACCGAGAGCACGCGCCGCCCGCTGCGGTCGCGCCGGATACGCACGACCATGTCCGCTTCCGCCGACGTGCCCGTCAGCTCGCCGCCTGAACGCTCGATGGCGCGGCGCAGCTCCACCGCAAAGGGCGTGACTTCGTCGGCCGTGATCACGCGGACCTTGCGCGCGCCTGCGGGCAACGAGCCGTTGCCCTGCAGGTGGAAGCCGCAGCCCGCCAGCAGCAACGCCGCGACGGGCAGCGCCAGCATCGCGCGCACGACGTTCATACGACCACGTTCGCGAGCTTGCCGCGCACGTAGACGAACTTGCGGATGGGCTTGCCATCGATGTACCTGAGAACGCCCTCGTCGGCCAGGGCCGCCTCGCGCACGGCCGCCTCGTCGGCGCTCGCCGGCACGGTGACGCGCCCGCGCAACCTGCCGTTCACCTGCACGACGACTTCGATGGCATCCCGCACCAGCGCGTCGGCATCGACCTGCGGCCAGCGCTCGTCGATGACCGCACTCGCGTGACCCAGTTCGTGCCACAGGGCGTGGCAGGCGTGCGGCACGACCGGCGCCAGGCCCAGCACCACCATTTCCAGCGCTTCCTGCAGCACCGCGCGGCCCTGGGCGCTGCGGTCATCGAACCTGGCGAGCGCATTCATGAGTTCCATCACCGCAGCAATCGCGGTGTTGAACGTGCGGCGCGTGCCGATGTCGTGCGAGATCTTGCGCAAGGTCTCGTGCACCTGGCGGCGGATGTCGCGCTGCGCAGGCGACAGTGTCGTCTTGTCGAGGGCCGCGTCGAGCGGACCGCCCTGCACGTGCTGATGCACGGCCTTCCACAACCGCTTCATGAAGCGGAACGCGCCCTCGACGCCCTCGTCGCTCCATTCAAGCGATTGCTCGGGCGGCGCCGCGAACATCATGAACAGGCGTGCGGTATCCGCGCCGTATGTCTCGACCAGCGACTGCGGATCGACGCCGTTGTTCTTCGACTTCGACATCGTGCCGATGCCCGACGTCTCGACCGGCTGCCCGTCCGCACGCAGCACCGCACCGATCGGCGCACCCTTGTCGTCGAGCTGCACGTCCACGTCGGCCGGATTGAAATAGACGATGCGGCCTTCCGCCGGCTTGCGGAAGTAGATCTGGTTCAGAACCATTCCCTGCGTGAGCAGGTTGGCGAACGGCTCCTCCACCTGCGTCAGGCCGAGGTCGCGCATCACGCGCGTCCAGAAGCGCGAATACAGCAGGTGCAGGATCGCGTGCTCGATGCCGCCGATGTACTGGTCGACCGGCATCCAGTACTGCGCGCGCCCGTCCACCATCGCACGCTCGTTGTTGGCGCTGGCGAAACGGAAGTAGTACCAGGACGAGTCGACGAAGGTATCCATCGTGTCCGTCTCGCGGCGCGCCGGCTTGCCGCACTTCGGGCACTGGCACTCGAGGAACCTCGCGTTCTTGACTAGCGGATTGCCGCTGCCATCCGGCACGAGTTCTTCGGGCAGCACGACCGGCAGCTGGTCGTCGGGCACGGGCTGCACGCCGCACTCGCCGCAGTGGATCAGCGGGATCGGGCAGCCCCAGTAGCGCTGGCGCGAAATGCCCCAGTCGCGCAGCCGGAAGTTCACGCGCCGCCTGCCGCGGCCCTGCGCCTCGAACAGCTTCGCGAACGCGTCGAACGCTTCGTCGAAGTTGAGGCCGTCGAACTGCCCGGAGTTGATCAGCGTGCCGTGTTCCAGGTACGCCTCTTCGTCGATGTTGGCGAGCGAGCCGTCCGCGGGCTGCACCACCTGGTGGATGCGCAGGCCGTAGCGGCGCGCGAACTCGTAGTCGCGCTGGTCGTGCGCGGGCACCGCCATCACCGCGCCCGTGCCGTAGCCCATGAGCACGAAGTTCGCGACCCAGACCGGGACGCGCTCGCCGCTGATCGGGTGGACGACGTGGATCCCGAGCGGCATGCCGCGCTTTTCCATGGTCTCGAGTGCGGCTTCGGTCACGCCGTTGCGCTGGCACTCGGCGATGAACTGCTGCAGGTCGGGATTGTGCTGCGCGGCGCGCTGCGCGAGCGGGTGCTCGGCGGCGACGGCCATGTAAGTGACGCCGAGCAGCGTGTCCGGGCGGGTCGTGTAGACGCCGAGCGTGCCGCCGCCTTCGACTTCGAACTCGATCTCGATGCCCTCGGAGCGGCCGATCCAGTTTTCCTGCATCAGCCGCACGCGCTCGGGCCAGCCCGGCATGTCGGCGAGCGCGCCGAGCAGCTCGTCGGCGTACTTCGTGATGCCGAGGTAATACATCGGGATCTCGCGCTTCTCGACCAACGCGCCCGTGCGCCAGCCACGACCGTCGATGACCTGCTCGTTGGCGAGCACGGTCTGGTCCACCGGGTCCCAGTTGACGGTGCCGGTCTTGCGGTAGGCGATGCCCTTCTCGAGCATGCGCAGGAACAGCCACTGGTTCCAGCGGTAGTAGTCGGGACTGCAGGTGGCGACTTCACGCGACCAGTCGATGCCGAAGCCGAGCGACTGCAGCTGCCGCTTCATGTACGCGATGTTGTCGTAGGTCCACTTCGCGGGCGGCACGCCGTTCGCCATCGCAGCGTTCTCGGCCGGCAGGCCGAACGCATCCCAGCCCATGGGCTGCAGCACGTTGTAACCCTGCATGCGCATGTAGCGCGTGATCACGTCGCCTATGGTGTAGTTGCGGACGTGTCCCATGTGCAGGCGCCCGCTCGGGTACGGGAACATGCAGAGG
>JBAVJR010000075.1:0-2230 GCA_049687855.1 Steroidobacteraceae bacterium
CCCCTCGTGCGTTACCGGTCGGGTGACCGAGTGATCGTTCCGGCGGCCTACGACGAACAGGATATCGAGGACGTGACGCTGGGATTGCGTCCGGTGATCTCCATACAGGGACGGGACAAAGAGCATCTGATCTCGCCGCGAGGCGAGATCATCGTCGGCCTGACGCACGCGGCGAACGGCGTAAGAGGCCTGGTCCGCATGCAGGTCGTCCAGGACGCGATCGACTCGGCGACGATCCGGGTGGTCGCAGACCCCCGGGCGGGACGTGTCGACGAGAGCCAGTTGCTGAAGAACGTGTACGAGTGGGTCCCAGCAGACATGCGGATGACCTTGCTGTACGTCGAGGATATCGAACGCCTGCCGTCGGGTAAGACGCCCTTTGTCATTCGTCGCATCACGCACGTCGACTGATCTCGCTGCATGCGAATCCAGTCAGGATCCAGAGAAAGCCAGCTGCTCTACCGCTGAGCTAACGGCCCGCTGCAACGAGCCCACGATCATAGCCGATCATCGGTAAACGGTGGGATCGGAAACGCCGGCTGCATCGAACCCGGCCGCGCGCAGGCGGCAGGAATCGCAGCGGCCGCAGGCCCTGCCCTGCTCATCTGCCTGGTAGCAGGATACGGTCATCCCAAAATCGACGCCCAATGCCAGGCCGCGGCGGATGATCTCGGCCTTCGTCAGGTCGATCAATGGCGTGCGGATTCGCAGCGGCTCCCGGCCTTCCACGCCTTCGCGCGTGGCGAGGTTGGCCATGTGTGCGAACGCAGCGATGAATTCAGGACGGCAGTCCGGATAGCCGGAGTAATCGACGGCGTTCACGCCGATGAAGATGTCGTGCGCCTGCAGGACTTCCGCCCACGCCAGGGCCAAGGCGAGAAAAATGGTGTTGCGCGCGGGCACGTAGGTGACCGGGATCGCCGCGCCGCTCGCTCCGTCTTCAGGGACGGCGATGGACGCGTCCGTCAGGGCCGATCCGCCGAACGCGCCGAGGTCGATCTGCATGACGCGGTGTTCGACGGCGCCCAACCGGGCCGCCACTTTGCGGGCGGCGTCCAGTTCGGCGTGATGACGCTGGCCGTACTGGAAGCTGAGCGCGTGACAGCGGTAACCCTCGGCGCGCGCGATCGCGAGACAGGTGGCGGAATCGAGCCCGCCCGAAACCAGCACGATGGCCGGTCGCGGGGCATCAGCACAGCGCGGGTCAGCATCCTGCTGCGTCATCAGCGGCCCGGCTCGTTGCCCCAGAGGTACTTGTGCAACTGCACCTGCAGCCTCACCGGCAGGCGATCGGCAAGGATCCAGTCCGCGAGATCGCGCGGCTCGACCTGATCCCACACTGGTGAGAACAGCACCTGCGCAGGCAACGGCACGGTGCGCTCCCGCAGCAGGTCACGTGCCCATTCATAGTCGGCGCGCGAACAGAGCACGAACTTGAGCTGATCGTGCGCCGTCAGCACGTCGAGGTTCTCGAGTCGGTTGCGTTCGACCTCACCGGACCCGGGCGTCTTCAGGTCGACGACGCGGCTGACCCGCGAATCGACCGCGGCGACGTCGAGCGCCCCACTCGTCTCGAGCGATACCGAGTAACCGGCGTCACACAGGGCGGTCAGCAGCTCGAGGCACGCCTTCTGCGCCAGCGGCTCGCCGCCCGTGACGCAGACGTGGCGCACGCCACTCTCCCGCGCGGTCACGAGCAGTTCATCGAGCGCGCGCCATTCGCCGCCGTAGAACGAATACTGCGTATCGCAGTACACGCAACGCAGCGGACAGCCGGTCAGGCGGATGAAGAGCGTGGGCCAGCCGACGGCGTCGGCTTCGCCCTGGATCGAGACAAAGGTCTCGGTGACCTTGAGCCGGCTCACCGGCCCTCGGCGTTCAGCTTGTCGATCCGGGCCTGGGCCAGCTTGGCGGCGTCGGCTTCCGGGTAGGTCGAGATGACCTTGTTCAGCGTCGCACGCGCGTTCTTGAACGCCTTCAGCTCGTACTGGCAGAGCGCGACCTTGTACATCGCATCCGGCAGGCGCCGCGACTCGGCAAACGTGCCGACCGCCTGGAAAGACTTCAGGGCGGCGTCGTATTGCTGCTGGACGAACTGCGCTTCGCCGAGCCAGTAGGTGGCGTTGTCGGCGCGCGGCCCGCGCGGATACTTCGCGAGGTACGTCTGGAAGCCGCGCGCGGCTTCCTCGTAGCGGCCGGCCTTCATCGCAGCAAACGCTTCGCCGTACAC
>JBAVJR010000076.1:0-6205 GCA_049687855.1 Steroidobacteraceae bacterium
GTCAGGCCCGGTTCCCGCTGCAGCCGGTGCTCCCAGTCCAGCTGGCTGCGTACAATCGTCTCGAGATCGTCGAACCGGGGCACCCACCCCAGCACCTCACGAATGCGCTGGGCATGCGCGACCAGCGAGGGCGGATCGCCGGCGCGACGGGGACTCTCGGCGACGGGCAGCGCCCGGCCGCCGTTGACCCGCTCCACCATCTTCACGACCTCGCGCACGCTGTAGCCGTGGCCGTAGCCGCAGTTGAGCGTGGTCGACGCGCCGCCCTGTTGCAGGTAATCGAGCGCGCTCAGGTGCGCCGCCGCGAGGTCCTCGACGTGGATGTAGTCGCGCACGCCCGTGCCGTCCGGCGTCGGGTAGTCTGTGCCGAAGATCGACAGCGAGGGCCGCACGCCCGCGGCCACCTGGCACGCCACCTTGACGAGCAGCGTCGCCGTCGGCGCGCTGTGGCCAATGCGCCCGCCCGGGTCGCTGCCCGCAACGTTGAAATAGCGCAGGACCACGCAACGCAGTTTCGGGGAGGCCGCGGCGAGGTCGCGCAACATCCACTCGCTCATGAGCTTCGACGTGCCGTACGGGTTGATCGGTACGGTCGGTGAGTCTTCGCGCGCGAGACCCTCAGCGGGAATTCCGTAGACTGCAGCCGTCGACGAGAACACGAAGCGACGCACGCCCGCGGCGTCGCATTGCTCCAGCAGGTTGCGCGTCGCGCAGGTGTTGTTGCGGTAGTACTTGAGCGGGTCGGACACCGACTCCGGCACGATCGTGTGTGCCGCGAAGTGCAGCACGGTGTCGATGGCGTGGTCCTGCAGGACTCGCGCTACAAGGTCCCGATCGCCGGTGTCGCCGACGACCAGCGGCGTGCCGAGCACGGCGCTGCGGTAACCCGTCGAGAGGTTGTCGAGGACGACGACGCGCTCGCCGCGCTCCACGAGCTGGCGGACGGTGTGACTGCCGATGTAGCCGGCGCCGCCGGTGACGAGGATGGAGCTTCTGGACATCAGGGAATCTTACCTCGCCCGCGTCAGTGGGACGTGACGTCGAGCACGGTTGCTCGCATTGGTGCCACAAGCGGGTGATTCGGGGCCTTTCCCAGAGCGCGTTTCTGCCTTTCCAAGCGCGACAGGACATCCCGGATCGGGCGCCCCGACCCTCCCCCGCTGAAGCAGGAAATGAAGCACGGCATCAGAACGCCTCCTCCATGGCCGCGACCTGCTCCCGCAGGTTCAGCACGTGCTGCTCCCAGTATTTCGGCTCGAGGAACCAGGGGAATGCGCGTGGGAAAGCCGGGTCGTCCCAGCGTCGGGCCAGCCAGCCCGCGTAATGCATGATGCGAAGCGTTCGCAGGGGCTCGATCAGCATGATCTCGTGCTGGTCGAAGTCGGCAAACTCCTGGTAGCCCTCGACGATGTCGTCCAGCTGGGCGCGCATTTCGCCAGGCCGCCCCGAAAGCAGCATCCACAGATCCTGCACCGCGGGCCCGGTCATGCAATCGTCGAGATCGACGAAATGCGGGCCCTTCTCCGTCCACAGCACGTTGCCCGGGTGGCAGTCACCGTGCAGGCGCAGCGTACGCAGCGGCATCGCTTCCTCGAAGCGTTGCTCGACGAGGCTCAACACGTCCCCGGCCAGGGACTCATAGGCCGCCTCGAGGTGCGACGGGATCCACCCCGAGTCGAGCAGGTACTCGGCGGTGTCCTGCCCCAGGACTCGCCAGTCCAGGCGCGGTCGGTGGCGAAATGCGCGCGTGCGCCCGATCGCGTGGATACGCGCCAGGAAGCGGCCCATCCACTGGCGGTCGTGCCTGGTGCCGAGTTCGGGCCAACGCCCGCCCGCCCGGGGATATACGGCGTAGCGGAAACCTTCGTGCTTGAAAAGACTGCGTCCAGCGTGGACGTCCGGCGCGATGACCGGAATCTCCGCGCGCGCGAGTTCCAGCGCGAACTCGTGCTCCTCGAGGATCGCTGCATCCGGCCAGCGCTCCGGGCGATAGAACTTCACGACGACCGGAGTGCTGTCCTCCCGGCCGACCTGGTAGACCCGGTTCTCGTAACTATTGAGCGCCAGGATACGCCCGTCGCAGCGATGCCCGAGCGCCTCGACCGCACCGACGACGACGTCGGGGGTCAGCGCCGAATACGGGTGCGGGCTATTCATTGCTTCGATTGTACGGGGTCACGTACCCTTCCCGGCACTTCGCACCGACTGCCCCATGACACGCTTCTCCTTCCGTCCCCGCTCCCTCACCGGCCTGATCCTGCTCGGGTTCGTGATCGTTGCCTTGCCAGCCCTGCTCGGCACCATCAGCGCCGCCGTCGAAATGCGCAATCTTGCGGCAGCGAGCGAACGCCTCGTGGTCAATGGCGTGGCCGCCACGCGGTACACGCAGGCCCTCGTGCGACAGGTCTCGTCGCTCGAACGAACGGCGCGGCTGTACCAGATCATTCCGCGCCCTGCCCTGCTCGAGACCTACGAGCAGAACCGCGACCTGCTCAGGAAGACGCTGGAAAACTTCTCGGCGCTGCCGGGGGGCAACGGCGAGCGTGCAACCGTCATCGCCAGCATGCGCGCAACGGTCGACCTGATCTCGCACGCCATCGAATCGCGATCGTCAGCACGCATCTCGCTCACGCTGCGAGAATTCACGGCGCTGGCGCGAGATGCCGGACAGCTCTCGAACCTGGCAAGCGCGCAGACTGACCGGGAACTGAAACAGCTGCAGGCCGAGACCGAAAAGGTGCGGCGCCGGCTGTACTGGCAGTCGCTCGCGTTGATCCCGATCACCATCGGGCTGATCGTGATGTTCGCGCTGGTCCTGGCGCGACCGATCCGCCAGATCGACGCGGTCATCAGTTCGATCGGGCACGGACAGCTGAGCGAGCCCGTCAGGGTGCAGGGGCCCTCAGACCTGCAGGCACTCGGCCGGCAACTCGAGTGGCTACGGGTACGATTGCAGGACATCGCCGAGGAGCGCAACCGCTTCCTGCGCCACATGTCGCACGAACTGAAGACGCCGCTCGCCAACATCCGCGAGGGCACCGAACTGCTGATGGAGGGCGCGGTCGGCTCGCTCAGCAGCGAGCAGCGCGAAGTGGCCAGCATCCTGCGCGACAACAGCTTGCGGCTGCAGCGCCTGATCGAGAACCTGCTGTCCTACAGCGAGTGGCAGGCGAAGCGCAGCGACCTCGAGGTAGGCGAGATTCGGCTGCTGCCGCTGGTGAAGTCGGCGATCGAGACCTACCAGTTGCCGCTCAACTCGCACAACCTGCGACTCGACCTGCAGGTGCCGGATCTCACGCTGGCCGCGGACCGCGAAAAACTGAAGCTGATTCTCGACAACCTGATCTCGAACGCCGTGAAGTTCACGCCGGACGGCGGCACGATCACGCTGCGCGCAGCGTATGACGGCCAGGGCAGGAACCTGGTGCTGGACGTGGCGGACACGGGACCCGGGATTCCGCCGGAAGAACGCCCGCGGATCTTCGAGGCCTTCTACCAGGGCGCCACACCTCAAGGCGGACTCATTCGCGGCACCGGCATCGGGCTGTCCGTGGTGCAGGAATTCGTGCTGGCGCATGGCGGCAGCATCGAGATCGTCGACGGTGAATTTCCGGGTGCCCACTTCCGCCTGCGGTTACCCCTTGCACCCGCTCCTGCCGAAGGCACGCGAGGGTCGGGGCGAGCGCTCCAACCGTTGCCGAATCGGACTATCATTTGAGCGTTGCACCCCGCAGGGGGTATCCATCATCCGGCTGCTTTGCCCCGAAATGACCTTCATCCTGCAACCACCTGCCCGTCAAGCGCTGCTGGCCGTTTCCGCGATTGTCCTGACAGCGTGCGCGGGCCTGCAACCCGTCGACAAGCCGGGTGTGACCGGCCAGACCGTCACAGCGTCCGCGCCGAAACCAGCCGGCGACGCCGCGTATTTCGAAGTGCTCGACCTCATGGCGCCCGGCGATGCCGTCCGCCAGTCGACCGGATTGGCTTCGACGCTCACCCAGGCGCAGCAGAACCCGACCTCGTCGAATCGCCTGCGCTATGCGATTGCGCTCGGCGCGGCGGGTCACGTGTCGAGCAATCCGGTCGAAGCCCGGCGGCTCATCACCGAACTGCTCGCAGGCCAGAACGACCTGACGCCGCGCGAGGTCTCGCTCGCCAACGCGTTCCTGCGCGAATTCGACGCGCGGGTGGCGCTGTATGCCGACCTCGCGCGACAGCGGGAGGAATCGGAGCGCCAGCTGAAGTCGATGGACGCGGATGGCGACCGTCGCTACAGCGCGCTCAATGCCGAGACGCAGCGACTGAAGAAGGCGCTGGCGGAGGCCGAGCGCAAGCTCGAGGCCGTCGCCGAGATGGAGCGTACCCTCACTCCCGAAGGCCAGTGAGTAGCTGACCTTGGCCATGTCACGGACCGGCAAGCGCACGCCAAAGATCCTCGTCGTCGACGACGATCCCGGACTGCTGCGCCTGCTCACGATCCGGTTGCGCTCGCAGAAATACGAAGTCGAACCCGCAGAGAATGCCGCCAAGGCGCTCTCCGTCATCGCACGCTTCCGGCCCGACCTCGTCGTCACCGACCTGCGCATGGCCGAGATGGACGGCATCGCGCTGCTGCGCGAACTGCAGCGTCGCTGGCCCGGCCTCAACGTCATCATGCTCACCGCGCACGGTACGATTCCCGACGCGGTGAAGGCCACGCAGTCGGGCGCCTTTGCGTTCCTGACCAAGCCGGTCGAGAAAGAGCAGCTGCTCGAGGAAGTGCGGCGCGCGCTCAAGACCTCGGGATTCGCGGACACTGCGGAGGAATGGCGGACGGAGTTCGCGACCCGGAGCCCACTGGTCGAAGACCGGCTGGCCAAGGCACACCTCGTCGCGGGGACGGATTCTTCCGTCTTGATTACAGGTGAACCCGGCACCGGCAAGGAACTGCTGGCGCGGGCGATCCATCGGGCCAGCGGCCGCCGCGAGGGGGCCTTCGTATCCGTCGACTGCAGTTCCCTGGATGGCGGTGCCGAGCACCTGGCGGCTTGCGAACAGGAACTGGCTCGAGCCGTACAGGAAGCCACGGGAGGGACGATCTTCCTGCGCAGCGTCGATGACCTCGCCCTGAACCTCCAGACGCGCCTAGCGAGCCTGCTGCGCGGTCCGCGGGACGTGAGGGTCCTGGCGACCAGCGATCGCCGCCCTGAGGAACTGGCGGCCGATGGGCGTTACTCCACCGAACTGCTGGAGCGAGTGAGCGCTGTCCATATCGACCTCCCGCCGCTCAGCCGACGCCGCGAGGACGTGCCACTGCTGGCCGCGCAGTGTCTCGAAGACCTGGCTGCCGAAACTGGACAGATCAAGCGCACGCTTTCGCCGGAAGCCATGGAAGCCCTGGCGAGCGCCAAGTGGCCGGGCAACGTGCGGCAGTTGCGGATGGTCGTGCGGCAGGTCGCGTCGCTGGGCGCTGGACCGGTGATCACGGTCGAGCAGGTGCAGGAGGCGCAGGGCAAGGCCACGCAGCTGCCGAGCTTCGACGAAGCTCGTGATGAGTTCACGCGGAACTACCTCGTGCAACTCCTTCAGATTACTCAGGGAAATGTCAGCCAGGCGGCACGGATGGCGAAGCGGAACCGCACGGACTTCTACAAACTGCTGACCAAGCACGAACTAAGACCGGAAGAGTTCAAGGACTAGCTTTCCTGCCTCTCCCGCGCAGGTCCGGTGACGCCAATTGGCGACAATCTTTCGGCCTGTACTTCACTGCAGTTGACCATAATCTCTGGCGCCGAGAACGGCGACCGGCTTCCCAACCGCGTCCCGCGCAGAGACCTTCCAGAACCCTGCCCGGCAGTTTGCAGCGAACGCGATGACCGCACTGCAGCGGCGGTCCGCGCTCACCCGTCGTTCTCACGCCAGACACTGCCGAGGTTAATTTTGCCGATCAGCAGCCAGAACAAGGCGGTCGGGCACCACGCTCGTTCTGCCGTCGCCTGCCTCGTGTGCTTCTCGAGCATCGCGTTGACCGCTTGCGGGGGCGGAACGCGCTTTCCATCTGCCGTAGACAGCGCAGACGCCAGTCCATCCATCTCTGGAACTGGAACTGGAACTGGAGCCAACGACGCGCCGGTCATCAGCGGCAAGCCGCTGCCGACCGCAGTCGTGAACGTTCCCTACGTCTTCCGCCCGGACGTGCATGACCCGGACGGCGACGTGCTCGTCT
>JBAVJR010000077.1:0-13827 GCA_049687855.1 Steroidobacteraceae bacterium
GGATAGGGGTTAGAAATAAGAAAAGCCCGGTCGCCTCGCGGCAACCGGGCTTTCTTCTCGTCTGGCGCGTCAGGCGACGCGCTGGCGCCTTACTCGTTCGACCAGGGGAAGCTGGTCGAAATGGAGAAGATCGCTACGCCTTCGCTGCTGTTCACGTCGTCCGGCGTGCCGTCCAGGATGGACAGGTCGCTGCCGTCGGCATACTTGAGCCCGAACGTGAAGTTGCTCCAGTCGTAGGTGACGCCTACCGACCAGTCCATGTAGCTGTCTTCATAGAACAGGTCGATCGCGTCGCCGTCGCTGTAGCCGACGTGCGCGTTCAAACCGAAGTTGGCCGGCAGCTCATACGCTGCGTTGGCCTCGTAATAGAACGCCGACTCGCCCGAATTGCCGAAGTCGTTCGAGTACCAGACCTTGCCACTGAGCCAGTTCCAGCCGAGGCCCGCGTAAATCTCCGGGTAGTCGATGTCATCCGCGCCCGGATAGGCGTAGTAAATGATGCCGACATCCCAAGTGACGGCATCGCCACCGCGGAAACCCGTGTAGACGTCGATTTCGACGTTCTCGTCGCAACAGTCGCCGAAATCGACGTTACTGCCCCAGGCGCCGAGGTAGAAGCCGCTGTCATGCGCGTAGTCGATGCCGGCCTGCAATGCCGGATCCTGCGACGTCTGGGTGATGCCGCGCCAGTTGTAGTCGCTCATCACCGCCGCGTTGCCGGTGACTTCCGCCTGCGCAGCGATCGCGGTCAACGAGAGCGCCAGCGCAGCCAGGCCATGGGTCAATTTCATTTCGCATACCCCTTTGTTGCTTAGTAACAACACAAATTGAACGTCCCTTGCCGCAATAGTAGCAGAGGCGACACGTTTTCAGCACGAGCGCCCGCAACGCTGCGGCCCGGCAACCTGCTTTGCAGGAAGCGTGCCAGACAGAAAAGCCCGCATTGGCACGGACTTAGGCCAGGTCCGCGCACCGGTGAGGCGCACAGGAAGGATCCGCCGCACCGTGTTGGTTCAGGCCGCTGGGGGCTCGTAGATGGCGTAGAACTTCTGGGCTGGCTCCAGGACTTCCCAGAGTCCGGAGAAGCCTGCGGGCATCACGAAGCTGTCGCCCGGCCCGTAGGTCGACTGCCGGCCGAGGTCGTCGGTGATGCGGATGCGCCCGGCGGTCAGGACGCACAGTTCGTTCTCCGTATAGGACACTCGCCACGCCCCGACACTGCTGCGCCAGAGGCCCGCGAAGAACCGGCCGCCGGCGTCCGTGTAGGCATTGCGCACGAACTGCTCAGGCATCGGACTGCCGGCTGCCAGCCGTGCCGGGTCGAGTTCGAGCTTCTCTTCGGTGCCCGATGTAGCGTCGATCCTAACGACGGCGGGGCCGAGGGCTGCGTTCATGCGGGTGCGCTCCGTGGTTCGCTGTGTTGGCGCGAGAGATTAGCAAACGCTGGCGGGTTGGCGCTCAGCGCGCGGGAGGCCTGCGCTCCATCTCGCGCAGCGCCACGACGGACTCACCCGCGCCGATGCGTCGCAGGGCCTCTGCAAACAGTCGCGACGCCGGCAGGACGACCAGCTTGTGGTCTGCTCCCGGGGGTGACGCAAGCCGCGTGGGCAGCAGCGTGTCCGTGACGTACAGGCGATCGGGCCCTTCAGACCCGAGCAGACGCTCGGCGCCCGGCGCAAACACGCCATGCGTCGCGAATGCGGTGACTGAGAGCGCGCCGGCCGCACGGCAGGCCCGCACTGCACGCAGGATCGTCATTCCCGCACTGATCAGGTCGTCGACCACGACGGCGTGCCTGCCGGCCACCGGGCCGATGACGAGGTCGCCACTCACCGCGCCGCTGTCACGGCGCTTCTCGAGGACGGCGAAATCGACCGGCACGCCCGCGCGCACCGCGACGAGTTCCTGCACGCGCTGCGCGCGCCTGGCACCGCCGAAATCCGGCGACACGATGGTCACGGGCTGCCCGCCGGTCTGTTCGACGACCTTGTCCGCGAGCAGCGGCGCGGCCTCGAGCAGGTCGACGCTGCAGCGGAACGCGTTTTCGAATGCCGCGACATTGTGCACGTCCATCACCATCACGTGATCGACGCCGACGGCTTCCAGCAACTGCGCGATGTACCGCGAGTTGACCGGATCGCGCTCCTTGGTGCGGCGGTCCTTGCGCGAATAGGCGATGTAGGGCAGGCAGGCCGTGACACGCGCAGCGCCGGCGTCCTTGAGCGCCGCGACCAGGAACAGGACGCGGCAGAGGCGATCGTTGGCGCTGCCTGCGGCATCGCCGCTCAGCGATTGAATGACGTAGACGATGCGCCCGCGCACGCTGACCAGCGGCCGGGACTTGTGCTCGCCACCTTCGTAGTCGCGCTCCTCGAGCGGCGCGAGCGGCGTGCCGAGACCGGACGCGACGCGCTCACCGAAGGCGCGCGACGCAAGCGGCGCGAACAGCAGCGGCGCAGGGTCCGTCACGTTTTCAGGGGCACCACGCCGCTCGGGCCGGACCGGTCAGGCGACCGGCTTTTCGCGCAGCGACGGTTCGCCGCGCAGCGCCGACATGCGCTGCTGCAGCTGGCGGCGTGCGGCATCGAACGCGTCGCGCAGGACGACGTACACGTCCTCGTGCCCGTCGCGATCGGGACGCTCCATGTCGACGACGACGTCGTCGCCCGGGAGCGTCAGCTGGACCTTGACGTTGAATACCTTGCCCTGGTGGTGGTGCCGATGCGGCGAATCCACGACGACGCGGCAGGACTGGATGCGGTCGCTGAAAGTGCCCAGGTGATCCGTGAGCTCGCGCACGCGAGTCTCTACGGCCGGGGAGCTTTCCATGTGCCTGAAGGTGATCTGGACAGGGATTGTCACGATGCTGAGTCCCTCTTCTGGACGGTCCTGGTTGACATTTTCATTGTCGAGCCGCGTGGCCTGCAGACCATCAGTATTGTTCGCAGGGACCCGGCGTATACGTGGCAAGAGTACACTGACCGGAGCGCCCGTCGAGAGCCGAATCTCGCGTGAACGCAGGACAATCCAGCTCCCCGCTCGACGCCCCCGCAGCACAGGCTGCCTTCGCCGCCGCGATGCGGGAGCCGGCCGCGTATTCCGCGCTGCATCCGGTGGCGGGCCCCGTGACCTGCATCGAGACCCACGTCTCCTGGGTGTTCCTGACCGGGCCCTTCGCCTACAAAGTCAAGAAACCGTTACGGCTCAGTTTCATCGACTACTCGACTGCGGAGCGCCGTGCAGCCTTGTGTCGCGAGGAACTGCGCCTGAACCGCCGCCACGCACCCGGGCTCTACGTCGGCGTCGTGCCGATCGCGGGAACGCCGGCTGCACCCCGGGTAGGCGCCACCGACGCCCCGCCTTTCGAGCACGCGCTGCGGATGGTGCAGTTCGATCCGCAACTCGAGCTCACCCAGCTGCTGCAGACGGGCACCATCGCAGCGGGCGAGCTGCAGGAATTCGGCCAGCGCGTCGCGCAGATGCACGCGACGGCAGCGATCGCGGCGCGCGATGAAAGTTTCGGCGCACCGGACCACGCCCACCGCATCACGCTGGACAACTTCGCCGAGATTGCGCGGGTCCTGCCGGGCCGCGACGAGGCTCGTCAACTGGGACTCCTGCGCAGCCATGCACAGCGCCTGCTCCAAGCCAGCCGGTCGCTGATGGAGCAGCGCCGGCAGGGTGGCCGGATCCGCGAGGGCCACGGCGACCTGCATTGCGGCAACGTCGTGCGCTGGCAAGGGACGCTCGCGGCCTTCGACGGCCTCGAGTTCGACCCGGGCCTGCGCTTCATCGACGTCGCCAACGATCTCGCCTTCCTGACGATGGATCTCGCGGTCCATCGTCGCGCCGATTTGCGGCGCGAGGCGCTGCAGGCGTGGCTCGAGGTGTCCGGCGATTTCGAAGCCGTTGCACTGCTGCCCTATTTCGAGCTCTATCGCGCGCTGGTGCGGGCCAAGGTTGCCGCGCTGCGCGGCCAGCAGGCACGCGGGGAAGCGGCAGGAGCAGCGACGCTTGCGCACCAGTACCTGGACTGGGCCGTCGCGCAGGTCGAACGGCCGCGTCCGCGGCTGGTCGTGATGGCGGGATTGTCCGGTTCCGGCAAGACCTGGCTCGCCCGGCGCATCGCCGCAAGCTGCAACGCGTTGATCGTGCGTTCCGACATCGAGCGCAAGCGTCTCGCAGGATTGCAGCCGCTGGAGACGTCGGCCTCAGCGCCCGATGCGGGGATCTACTCGCGCGAGTTCAATGAGCGCACCTACGAACGGTTGCGTGAATGCGCCGGGCACTGCCTGCAGGGCCACGAGAACGTGATCGTCGACGCTGCCAACCTGCGGCGCGGCGAACGCGGACTCTTCGTCTCGGCGGCACGTGAGCACGCAGCCGACGTCACGATCGTCCACTGCAGCGCGCCGCTCGAGGTGCTCAGGCGGAGGGTCGCCGGGCGCGCCGCCGCCGGCGCCGACGCCTCGGAAGCCACGGTCTCGTTGCTCGATCGACAGCCCGCGTACTGGGAGCCGTTCGACGGCGACGAACGAAGCCGCGTCGTCGTGGTCGACACGACCTCGACCGGGTCGATCGAGCGCGCGTTGGATGGGTTGGCGCGGCAGACGTACGCCGGAACCTAGACTCGGCCCGCGTGACCGCTGGCGCGCTGCCCCGCGTCGACCACCGCCGTCGTCACCATGTCCGAGCCGACATTCGTCATCGTGCGCGTCATGTCGAGCAGGCGGTCCACGCCCAGGATGATGCCGATGCCCTCGGCCGGAATGCCGAACGCGACCAGCAATCCGGCGATCAGCGGCAGCGATCCCCCGGGAATCGCGGCCACCGCCACGGCACTCAGGACCGACAGGAACACCAGCGTCACCTGCTCCGCCAGCCCGAGGTGTACGCCGAACACCTGCGCCACGAACAGCACGACGCACCCTTCGTAGAGTGCCGTGCCGCTCATGTTCATGGTCGTGCCGAGCGGCATGACGAAACCGGCGGTCGACGGCGCGATGCCCAGCCGCTCGCGGCAGGCCGCCAGTGCAGCGGGCAACGTAGCGCTGCTCGAGCTGGTCGAGAATGCGGTGACCAGCACGTCCTTGATCTGGATGAAGAACTCGCGCGGATTGCGCCTGGCGAGGAACTTGAGCCAGATCGACATCGTGCCGAACAGGTGCAGCAGCAGCATCGCGCCGCAACCCAGCACGAACAGTCCGAGCGCGACCAGGATGTCGAAGCCGACTTTCACCACCACGCTGAATATCATCGCCGGCACCGCGTAAGGCGCGAGCTTCAATGCGAAGTGCACGATGCCGGTCATGAGGTCGCTGATGGTCTCGAGCCCATCGAGCAGCTTCTTGCGCCGTGCTTCCGGCAAGCCAAGCCCGGCCGCTCCCACCAGGATCGCGAAGACGATGAGCGGCAGCACTTCGCCCAGCATGTTGCGCTGGTTGCCGACGAAGGCGCCGAACAGGTTCTTCGGCATGAACATGTCGACGACCGTGGACGGCGTCACGGCGGGCCGGGCCTCGCTGTTCTCGACATGCTGCCCGGCCTGCGAGCTGTATTCCTGCACCAGGCGTTGCGACGTCGCCGGATCCATGCGGCCGCCCGGATTGAGGACGTTCATCATCAGCAGGCCGAGTGTCGCCGCGATCGCCATGTTGGCGAAGAACAGGGTGAACGTGCGGCCAGCCAGCGGTCCTAGGTCGGACAGCCCGCCGAGCTGAACCACGCCACCTGCCAGCGAGGCGAAGACGAGCGGGATCACGACGAAGAAGAGCATGCGCAGGAAGACCTGCCCGAGCGGGTCGAACAGGTTGATCGCCACCCACCTGGCGCCGTCCTGCAGGCCGGGGACGTAGGGGGCGACGACCAGCACGAGCACACCGGCGACCGCACCATACACGAGCCCCCTCAGGATGCGGTTGGCAAGCTTGGCGTCGGTGGCTGCAGACATCGAATTCCTTCCCACGGCGCAAACGATGGCGCACTTTGTCCGACGCGCCCTGCACTGGCAAGCGCCGGATGCACCAGGATCGGGCAGTGCGTCTGCCCTGGATGTCGCCTCTGGTGCACGGAGGTCTGCGCGGCGCCGGCAGAAGTGGCCTTATCCGCCGAATGTCGTGCGTCATCCGCACCCAGGGACTCGCGGTGGCACGACGATTGCTTTCAGTCCGACGATGCCCCCTGGCGCCACTTGCAGAAGCACGTCGTTGCGATGAAAAACCTGAGTCCGGAATACCTTGGCTGGCGCACGCTGCCCGGCCTCCTCGGCCGCCATGCGTCGAGCCCGCAATCGGTGCATGCCCTGCTCGGCTACTTCCTCAAGGACCGCAGGTCGCCGACGCCGTTTCCCGGGCGCGACATGCTGGCGAACGAAGGTGTCTTCGACTGGGGTATCGCGCGACCACTCGAGAAAGTGATCGAGAGTGAAGACCACCTGCGCGTGCTGCTCGACATGCCGGAGATCTACCGCCAGAGCGTCGCGGTCGTCGAACCGTGGGCCAGTGTCGGTACCAACCCGCGCGGCGAACAGGTCCGTGCCTCGAAGAATATCGCCTACATCTGCCAGCAGGTTGCCGACGCGGACACGATCCTGTTCCCGGTGTGGCAGAGCGGCATCGGCAATCCCGAACGGCTGGCCAATGTCCTGAGCGCAGGAATTGCCACGATCGTCCAGGGCGGCTGTCCCTCGGTGCACGACGCAACCAGCTTCGAAGGCGCGAGCGCCGGCCTCGACGACATGCTCGCGCTGGTCGACCAGTTGCTGCTGCGCCGCTCGACGGCGAGCGGTCCCACCATCTTCATCTGCCTCGGCCACCAGATGGCTGCCGCTTCGCACGTCCGCCTGCTGCAACGCGCCGTGCGCGAGATCGGCAAGCTGGCGCGGTTGCCGCTCGATCAGTCAGGTCGCGTGCTCAACTCGTTGCAGCGCGCGGCCGAACGGATTACGCGCATGGGCGACCAGTTGCAGGTCGTCAAGCAGGGCCAGCCGCGCGCCATCGGCTGGAACGATCCCGACTTCGCGGTCGCCAGCAACGAGAACGCCGAGGTCGGCACGCGGGCGCTGCTGCCCTACGCGCGTCGTGACAACGAGACCCACATCCCGCGCGAGTTGCACGAGACGCACGCGCTGGTCGCCGACGAACTCGAAGGCGTCATCGACCAGGCGCTGTCGCTCGAGCGCGAGATCACCGTCGAGATGTTCCACGCCGACGAGGTCAACGAGGAAGCTGCGCTGTTCGCCAACTGGGCTTACAAGACCTTGCACGACACGATCGTGCCGCTGCGCCACGTGCTGGCGGTGAGCCCGGTCGCGTGGCTGCTCAGCCTGCCGTACGCGGTGGAGATCCTCGGCCAGACCCGGGTCGACGTCCACAGCTGGACCGAGGTCGGCGCCACGGCAATCTACTACAAGGACTGGGAAACGCATCGCGTGCGCCGCTCGTTCACGTGCCAGTTCCATCCGGAACTGATGGACGACATCCGCGACATCGGCGGCCGCGTCGGGCCGCGCTATCACGAACTCAAGGATCACGACGGCGTGCGACTGCTGATCCGACTGCTCTATCACGGGATGCAGGAGTAAGTCGTTCGGTCCGCAGGGTGGCGTACCGTACCGTGGTGGGGACAGGTATTCTCGGCCGCATCGAGGCCGCGGCCGTTGCTGCTTTCAGTCAAGGCGATGCTGACCACCAAGTCCCATTTACGCACGGAACCCAGAGCGTTGCCGCCTCCTGGCCTGAATCGGGCATCGCTGCTCGCTGCAGTGCGCGAACTGGCCGCGCGCGACCAGCGTCTTGCGCGTATCTGCGACGAGTTCGGCCCGCCACCGCTGTGGGCGCGACCACGCGGCTTTCCGACGCTGGTGCGGATCATCCTCGAGCAGCAGGTTTCGCTGGCGTCGGCCGCGGCGCTCTATGCCAGGCTGGACCTGCACCTCGGCGGCGAGGTGACTCCTGCGAGGGTGCTGGAGCCCGGCGAATCCGCGCTGCTGTCGCTGGGGTTTACGCGCCAGAAGGCGCGCTACGTCGTCGGGCTGGCAGCGCAACTGGAGAGCGGCGCGGTCTCGCTCGAGCGCGTCGCCCGCATGCCGGATGCGGATGCCGGGTCGGCGCTGATACAGGTTCCCGGCATCGGACCATGGACTGCCGGCGTGTACCTGTTGATGGCGCTGCGACGTCCGGACGTGTGGCCACCCGGCGATCTCGGCCTGCATAAATCGATGGCGGAATTGCGGGGATTGCGCACGGTGCCGTCGAGTGACGAAGCCGCGGCATTCGCCATGCGTTGGCGTCCGTGGCGCGCAGTGGCGGCACGGTTGCTGTGGCACTCGTACCTGTCGCGGCGCGCCAGGACCTGGGACCGACAATCGGCGGCCGGGTGCTGAATCGCGCAGGACGGCGTATCACGGCGTATCAGAGAACCGCTGCATGGCCCGAATCGCATTCTTCCTGGACACACGACGGATCCGCTCGGCGGACCTGCGCGATGTGGAGGCCGGGAATCCGGGGATAGGCGGCACCGAGTACATGTTCTTCCTCGTCGCCGCGCACCTCGCCCGCACGCATCAGGTGTCGATGTACGTTACGGCTGCGGGCAACCACCCGCCTGGAATCCGCGGCGTCGTCGTGCAGGACCTGCGGGACGCGGCGGTGGCGATCCGGTCTGCGGGCGAGGAGATCCTGATCCTCCGGGACTCCGAGGTTCTGCCCAACCTGGCACTGCTCAGATCCATGCAGCAGAGCGTCCTGGTCTGGGCGCATAACTACTCGAGTCGCAGGACCCTGCGGGCCTGCGCGCGGCTGCCTGGCATCGCCCGATACCTGTGCGTGAGCCGGGAACAGCACGAACGCCTGCGGGATGAGGACGTCTTCCAGAAATCGGACTACATCTTCAACGCAGTGGTTGCCCGGACCTGCCCCGCCGAACCGCAGCCGCCCATGCAGGACAACGTCTTCTACATGGGCAGTCTCGTCAGGCGCAAAGGATTCCATGTTCTCGCCCGGTACTGGGGCGATATCGTCGAGGCCGTCCCCACCGCAAGACTGCACGTGGTGGGATCCAGGCGGCTCTATGACGAACGCGCTGCACTCGGCCCGCTGGGCCTCGCATCCCCGAGATACGAACGGCGGATCGCCAGGTACGTGACAGAGCACGGGAGACTGCGGGACGACATCGTGTTTCACGGCATCCTGGGGGCGGACAAGTGGCGGCTCCTGCGGCAGGCCAAGGTGGCCGTAACCAACCCGACCGGCGCCGGGGAGACCTTCTGCATCAGCGCCGCCGAGTTCGGACTGCTGGGCGTGCCTGTCGTCACCAGGAACGCGGGTGGCCCGATCGACGTGGTGGAGAACGGTGTCTCCGGAATACTGTTCGATGACGAGCGTGAACTGCCTGCCGCCGTCATCGGGCTGCTCAGAGATGAGCATCGCCGCGCAGAAATGGGGAGGCACGCAATGGCGCGCATTCGGTCCCGCTTCGACATCGAGGTCGTCATCGAGAAATGGCACGAGACCATAGCGGATGTCCTCGCGGGCACTCGCGTCGCGGGAGATGGCCGCGTCACGCTGCCGGGAGCAGATGGCAGCCGCCGCGCAATGAGTCGCGTGCAAGCCGTCGTCGCTGGCGTCGGCGCCTCTGTCCTCCGCGGGTATGTGCGGTACTCACCGGTCGAGCGCGGCAAGGCGTGGCTGCGGCAGAAGGTGTCCGGCCGCGCTTCGACCAGGACGTAAGCTGGTCGTGCCTTCGAGCTGCCGCGCGGCCCGGGGACGGACTGGCGTCAGCCAGCTCGCTGTCAGGCCGGTCGCGAATGCCAGCTCGTCCGTGTGCTATCGTCATCACGCAGAGACCACTTGCTTGGCGCACCGGCCCGTCGCAGGGCACCGTTGCCACCGGGGCCATATGTTGGTTCCGTGATCCGGATCCATTGGGGCCCAGATGAAGAACCGGCCGTTTCCAGAACGTCTACGATTTGCCCTCGCCGGCATTGCGTACGCGCTGCGCGCCGAGAGCAGCTTCCGCACGCACGCACTCGCCACCGCCGTTGCACTTGCGGCGTTGGTCTGGTTGCGGCCGGCGCCCGTGTGGTGGGCTCTCGTGGCGCTCACGACCGTGGCCGTGCTCGCCGCAGAACTCTTCAACACGGCGCTCGAGCAACTCGCCGATCGCCTTCATCCCGAGCAGCATCCGCAGATCAGGGTCGCAAAGGATTGCGGTGCGGCCGCCGTGCTGGTCCTCAGCGTGGGCGCCGTCGTCGTCGCTGCTGCGCTGCTGCTGGACGCCTACGCGCGGTGATTGCCGCAGCCGCATCGGTGCGGCGGCTGCGACGGCGACGCAGCGACGGGCTGGAATGGGGACGATGTGAATCAGACTGACTTGCAGCACTTGCTCTGACGCCACCACTTCGGGAGATCCGGCAATGACCCAGGCAGAACTCTGGCAACTGCACTTGCTCGCCGTGTCGAACGGCATCACCGCGTTTGGGGTCCTGCTGACATTGATTACCGGCTATCTCGTGACGGCCTATTTCGCAGGCAGCCGCCTCAGCCGCTATCAGGCCGCGGTGGTTTCGGCTCTATTCCTCCTCGGCGCAGGACTCGGCGCATTCATGGTATTTGTCGAGACCAGGCGCGCTTTCTTCTTCATCGACCAACTCCAGCTTGAATTCAACGTGCAGAGTTTCACGCCCGGTACCTTCACTCTTTATCTCATGGGTATCCTGCTGGTTCTGCTCATCCCGGCGGCCCTGTTCTTCATGTACCAGATCCGGAGGAATCCGGCTCTCGGCGCGGGCCAGGGCCAGGCGGGCACCAACCAGGGTCGCCGCTACTTCGACTAGACGACGCCCCCGTCGCGATTCAGTTATCCGCCCGTTGTCCCCGGCGGCTTCAGCGGCCAGAACTGCGAGTCGTCACCGGACTCCGCCGCCGCCTTCGCCGCCTTGTACTGCGCCTCGATCTCGGCGATCAGTGCCTGCTTGTCCGACTCGGCAATGTCCATCGAGCGGATGATGTCGACGGTCTGCCGGTAGAGCCGCGTGAGGCCAACCACGTCGCCGAAGTCGGGGATGCGGGTTTCCATGCGCCGGATGATGCCGCGCCTCACGGCTCCCGTCATCGCGACCATCCGGCACGCCACTGCTGGCGTCACAGCCTTCGGGAACGCCCGCTTACCGCCGCCCGGCAGCGCCCGCATAATGGGCCTGCCCGGTCAGGAGGCGGCCCTCGATGAAACCTGCAGAACGTTACCCCGCGGTCCTGCTGCTTGCGTTCAGCGCAATCTGGGCCGCGCTGGCCGTCGCGCCGTCCTACCGGCAGGACTGGCTGCTCGAGAACGTGCTGATCTTCATCGCCGTACCCCTGTTGGTGGCGACGTCGCGCACCCTGCGTTTCTCCAACCGCGCCTACACCTGCATCTTCGTCTTCTTGGTGCTGCATGAGATCGGCGCGCATTACACATACAGCGAGGTGCCGTGGCGCGAGTGGCTGCACCTGCAGGGCGCAGAGACCGGACCGGGCCCGGCGGCAGGCCGCAACCACTACGACCGCTTCGTGCACTTCTGCTACGGGTTGCTGATGTTCCCGGCGGTGTGGGAATTGTTCGCGGCGCGCGCCAATCCACAGCGCATCTGGCGCTACGTCATGCCCGTAACGTTTCTCATGGCGCACTCTGTCGTCTACGAGCTGATCGAATGGGGGGCGGCGGAAATATTCGGCGGCGACCTCGGCGCGGCCTACCTCGGGACCCAGGGGGATGAGTGGGACGCACAGAAAGACATCGGCATGGCCACGATCGGCATCCTGGCGGGGTTGCTGCTGACGCTAGCTGCCCGACCATCGGCGCGCGCGGCCGGCGCGCATTCGCGCCCGACGCCCTGAGACAACGACGACGCGCCGATCCACGGCCCGATTGACGGTACTCGATCAGCAACCGTGCGAGGAATACTCGGTCAGGGTCGAGAGAGTTACTGGGCAGTCCACAGTTGAGCGGCGAGTCTCTCAATGAACCGCCCAGCCCCGTCGCGCCCGCCGGATGACACCGATGTGCAACCGCATACGTTCCCGTCTAGTCGCCGGATCGACGTCGCGCCGTCGTCTCAGTCGCGGATTGCTCGCCATGCCAGGCGGTCCAGAATGTCGTCGGCATCAATGCCGCCACGATGCCGCCGCGCCCTGGGGGACTGTCGCTGTGCATTCGTGGCGTGTTCGCCCAGAAACAGAAACTCCGGCGCGGCAGTCTGTGTCAAAACCCAGAACGAAAAAGGCTGGTGGAACTTATCCACCGGCCTTCTTCATTCCTGACGCCGCTGTGGGACCGACACGCTGTCCGAGACCGACTATCGGCGTCGCAGTGTCAGCCCATCCCACGCCGTCCTAAAACGCCCGAGTTTTTGCACAGACTGGCTGGGCCGGGGCGTCTGTCCAGCGATTCGACATTGAGTCTGTCAATCGAATCCGGTGCACGTCGGGCTGATTGTTCCGGCCACCATTCCCGTGTCGTTCACGCTCGACTCGGCGTCATGGCAATAAAGCCCCCAGCCCACGTTGCCCGCCAGATCAATCGGAGCCCCGATCAGCATGAGCGTCGAGTCGAAGGAAAGATTGATGCCATCGCCCTTGTTGCCGTGGATCGACATGTTCTCCATCTGTGCCGTGCAATCCGCGGCGCAAAAAACGCCGACGGCACCATTGTTCTCGATCACGAGATTTCCGAGCACGAGGTTGGCACCCATGTACCCGAGGATGCCGTTGCCGCCGTTACTCGCGACCCTCGCTCCGGTGATGTACGCGCTCGCGGCGCCCGCGACATCGATGCCTTCGTCGCGGTTGTCGATGATGACGTTCTCGCCAACGATGTGGGCCTGCGCGCCACCCCACAGCATGACGCCGTCCCCTTGCGGGCCATTGCCGGTGCCATTGCCGCTGATCGTGGTGTTGATGACGCTGGCCGATGCACTCGTTCCGACGTTGAGGCCGACGGCGCCGTTGTCCTTGATCACGCTGGCGCTGATGTTGCCTCGCGAACCCTCGCTGATCACGATGCCCTCCGCGCCGCTTCGCATGACTGTCGAGCTATTGAGGTTGACGACTGAACTCCCGGTAACCGATACGCCCGCCTGGCCGCTATCCAGCACCTGACAGTTGCCCAGTATCAAACTGCCGCCACGCACCACGGATACCCCGATGCCGCCGGCCCGCTGCACAGTGCAGTTATTGACCCGGGCATCACCGACCCGGACTCGCAACCCGATGTTGCGGGTGTCCTGGATAACCACGTTCTCGGCATAAAAAGTGGGTTCGTGATCCTGACTGAGGCCCGTCAGCCCGCCCGTCAGGGTGAGGTTCCCGAGCCAGACCCTGTCTGCCGAGACGGTCACCAAGTCGCGCTCGTTGTCCGGCGCGACGATCTCGGCAGTCGGATCACCGCGCAATGTGACGTTTGCGCGCGTGATCGTTACGAACTCCCGACATACACCCCGTACGTTGATGACCAGCGGCTTATGAATGTCCCCTTGTTCGAGCGCGGACGAGATCGTCTGGCCCTTCGCGCAATCGACGGTAAACGTATTCGTCTGCAGAGGCGGACCCGCAAAGGCCACCGGCATTGATGCCGCCAGTACCGTGGTGGCGACTATTCCCAGCTTCCTCATGTTCGCCTCCTCGCAACCCGTCCTGGATTACTCAGGTGATCCGGCGACCGACGGCGTCCTTCGTGGTCTTTCGCGGAGGGCAACCGGCAGACCGCCGGTGATACGTGAATGCTGCGCTCAACTTCGATTTTCAACCATTCGCGGTAATCGCTAGGCGGACAGGACTCACGCCATGAACACAA
>JBAVJR010000078.1:0-7868 GCA_049687855.1 Steroidobacteraceae bacterium
CTTGCCACTCTTGCGCCCCTTCGGCAGCACAACGACCCGCGAATGCGACAACGAGTCATGCCAGGTGCGGTGCTCACGATCGAACAGCGCCCACACCCAGCCGAGCCCCGCCGGCAGCCACGAGAGCAGGCTCCCGCCGAGTCGCACGGCCACGTCGCGCCACGTAAGCAGGAAACCGTCGTCACGCTGCACTCGCAACCGCCACGACGCCATGCCCAGCGTCTGCCCACGCTGGGTCCACGGCAAGCCGAAATAGGCGACGACGGCGGCCACGAGCGCCGCCCAGTACGGCACTGCCAGCAGCGGGGAGCTTTGCCACGTCACCGCCTCGCCACCGGTCAACGGCAGGAAGCACGCGGTGACGATCATCAGCACCGCCAGGACCAGCAGGCCGTCGTAGACCATCGCCGCGAGTCGTCGCAGCAATCCGGCAGGCGGCAGCGTCACGGCGGCAGTGGCGACGGAACCCGCGGAGTCTGCGTCGGGACTGGTCACGGCATTGCTGCGTTGCGGCCGGCAGCAATCAGAACTTGTCGGATCGCAGCACGCTCACGTCCTGCAGAAACAAGATCATCGCGTAATGGTCGTAGAATTTCGCGCGCACGCGTTCCGCGATGTTGTCCGCGACGGCCGGGTCGCAGATGACCTCCACGCGGATGTTGCCTTCCTGCGCCCAGTCGGACTGGCGCAGGCCGCGGCTGCCCTTGCCGCGGGCATCGGTAATCGTGAAGCCGCGGACGCCGAGCGATTCAAGTTCGGCTACCAGCGTGCGCTCGAGCGCGGACTCGGTGACGATCGTGACCATGCGTCGCGTGTAGTGCTGCACTTGGGTGCTCTCAGAAGGATGCGACCAGCGTCGCCAGCCGATGGTAGATCGGAATGCCGACGATGATGTTGAACGGGAAGGTGATGGCGAGCGACGCCGTGAGCGACAGTGCCGGATTGGCCTCGGGCACTGCGGTGCGCATCGCGGTGGGAGCGGCGATGTATGAAGCGCTCGCAGCGAGCGTCGCGAGGACGAAGATGCCGCCCGGCGACAGGCCGGTCGCGCGGCCGAGCAGGGCGCCGACCACGGCGCCGAACAACGGCATCAGCACGCCGAACAGCACCAGGAACACCGCATTGCGCTTCAACGCGCCCAGTTGCGTGGCGGCGATCAGCCCCATCTCGAGCAGGAACAGCGCGAGGATGCCCTTGAACAGCCCGAAGAACAGCGGCTGGATCGAGGCCGTGCCCGCGGGCCCGCTGATCCAGCCGATGGCGAGGCCGCCCAGCAGCAGGACGATGCTGCGGCCGAGCAGCAGTTCGCGCAGCAGCGGCCGCCAGGCGACGTCGCCGCCGAAGCCGCGCGCGAGCACGATGCCCGCGAGGATCGCCGGCACCTCGAGCACTACCACCCACACCGGCGCGCGCGCCTCATAAGGAATGCCCTGCACGGCCAGGTAGCCGATGAGGACTGCGAACGTACCGACGCTCACCGAGCCATAATGGGCGCTCAGGGACGCCGCGTCGGCACGGGTGAGCCGGCCGAGGTAACGCGCGGCGAGAAAGGCGGGGATCGGCAAGCCGAAGCCGAGGGCCAGCAGGGCCGCGAGCTCGACGGCAGGGATGCCTTCACCGGCTCGCGCGAGTTCGACGCCGCCTTTCAGGCCGATCGCGAGCAGCAGCAGGGTGCTGACGAAGTCGTAGATCGATGCCGGCAGGCGCAGTTCGGCCTTGGCCAGGCCCGCGCAGGCGCCGAGCAGGAAGAACAGGATGACGGGATCCAGGTTCGACATGAAGATTCGTTCGCGGCGTGCAGCACCGATGCGGCTGGAACGCAACGGTAGGCGAAAAACCCGTGCGCGTCACGGTGTTCCCGAGTGGAATCCGGCTGTTGCCCGGGGACGAACGAGGTGTCGATGAGTCTGGCTCCGGGTGACGGTCCTGCAAACGCGACAGCGCTGGTCTGGGACTGGCCGCTGCGTGTCTTTCACTGGTCGCTCGTGCTCGCGGTCGCCGGTTCGTTCGCGACGCACTATGCCGGGATGGAGTGGTTCGACTGGCATCGCCGTTGCGGCTATGTCGCGGTGGTGCTGGTCGGGTTTCGGCTCGCCTGGGGTTTCGTAGGTCCGCATTACTCGCGGTTCCGCTCATTCCTGCGCGGACCACGCGCGATGATCGAACACCTGCGTGGCCGGCAACCGTACCCGCCCGCGGGCCACAATCCCGTCGGCGCCGCCAGCGTCCTGGCATTCCTGGCGTCGCTCGCCGTCCAGGCGGGCACCGGGTTGTTCGCCAATGATGAAATCGCGAACGCGGGTCCGTTCTATGGGTGGGTGACCCACGAGACCAGCAACCGCCTGACTGCGCTGCACGATCTCAACTCCAGCGTCCTGATCGCGCTGATTGCCGCGCACCTGGCCGCCATCGCGTGGTACGACGGACGGCGGCGGCTCGGCTTGGTGCGTGCGTTCTGGACGGGTCGCAAGGCAGGGGCGCAGGTCATCCGTTCTTCGCGCGGCGGACTCGCGCTCGCGATCGTGCTGGCATTGATCGTCGCCCTGGCGCTCGCGATCCGGGCGGCGCCAGAGGCGTCGGTCAGCTTCTTCTAGCGCGCATTCCGTTCCGCCAGGACGACCGTCAGTCGTTCTTGTACTTGTCGTGGCACGCCTTGCACGTGTTCGCCGTGTCGAAGAACGCGGCCTTGCTCTGCGCAAAGTCACCCGATTTCGCCACCGTCGCGAGCGTCGCGCTGCGGTCGACGAGGTCCTTCATCTTCGCGTCGAAGTCCGCGCGGTTGGCCCACATCGCGGGCTTCAGCTCCGAGTGCGGCAGGCCCTTGGTCTCGGCCGGGAACCCTTCGCCCAGCATCGGCGCGATCAGTGCGACGCGGCTGGCACGCTGCGCGAATTCCGCGGCGTCGTAAGGCGCCTTGCCCTGGGCCATCGCGCCCATCGGGCCGAAATTCCAGGCCATCACCTGGTACAGCGACTTGCGGTACTTGAGCGCCTGCTCGCCCTTCGAGGGCGTGCCGTCGGCCTGCGCGGCGCCGGCGAACAGGCACGTGGTCGAAAGCAAGGCAATCGCGAGCGAACGGGAAAACTTCATGGGTGGGGCGCTCCTTCAAGCGGCGGTCCTCTGGGAACCGCGAAGGTACCGCAGGCCGCGTGACGGTGTCACGACGGCAATGCCGGCAATCAGCCCGTGCGACGCGACGTGGCGAGGATGTCGCTGCGATAAGCGCGCAGGATCTTCCAGACTTCGGTCTCGGACGGACGATCGGCCATCCGCGCGATCAGTCCCGCGAGCGCCGGCCATTCGCGGCCCCACTGGAGCATGCGGATCGCATCGGCGATCACCTGTCGTGTCATTGCTTCCGTGGGCTTGGGGGGCGACGCCGGGGCGGGTTCGGGACGAGCGGCCGGCTTCGGAGCGGGTGCCGTTGCCGGGGCCGGGCGCGGCCGCGTCGACCGCTTGTGAGATCCGGTGGAAGACTTCTGGGTCGCGCTGGCCTGCGTGGCCTTCGACGGCACGGGCGCGGCGCCGCTGCCCTTCTGATTCGCGGCGGTCCTGGCGGCCGCGCGAACTCGCGGCTGCTCCACCGTTCCGGAGGTGCCCGTGTCGGGCGCCTTGCCCGTCGCCAGGGGTATGAAGCGCTCGATGTGCTCCGATCCCAGCAGGCTGGTCAGGAACGACATCAGTTCGAGCGACTCGGCGAATTTCGCGTCGCCCGCGTCGCGGCGCTCGCTGAGGTGCGCCTTCAATTCCAGCAGGCGGGTGCGGGCCAGGTTCACGACCAGCGCATTCGGTCGCTGGTGCTTCGGCCAGGCTTCGGCACGTGCGTAGGCAGCATCGTCCAGCTTCAGGTAGCGCAGGTGCAGCTCGACACTCGCCTGCCAGCGATCGAGCAATTCCTCCACCCGCCTGTCCGTCGTCGCCATCGTGCCCTAACCCCGTCCTGTGGTCGGAGTCTAGCGGGCAAGGGGCGTCCGCCCTTGGCCGGATCGCTAAGCTGTGACTTGCCTCGCAGTAGCGGGCGACGGCCAGAGCCGGTCGGTCACGGGGGTTGCAATACATCCGTATATGGGACATAGTGTCCCACATATGGAAATTCAGTCCCAGCGCCCGATCGTAACCGCCAGCCTGCGCTGGCTGCGGCCGGTCGCGCGCTGGCTGCTGAAATCCGGCGTGACCTGGAAAGAATTCGCCGAGCTGGCGCGCGGTGTGTTCGTAGCCGTGGCGGCCGAGGAATTCGGCTTGCGCGGCCGCCCGACCAACGTGTCGCGCATCGCACTGCTGACGGGCATGACTCGCCGGGAAGTGCGTCGCTATCGCGAGTCCGAGGTCGCAGCGCCGGTCGAGGACGTGCGCGCGGAGGACGACCTCAACCATGCGAGCCGCGTGCTCGCGGGCTGGCACCTCGATCGCGAATTCATCGACGAACTCGGCCAGCCGCGCGCGCTCGATGCCAAGGGCGAGGGCGCAACGTTCGAGCAGCTGGTGCGCCGCTACGCGGGCGACATACCGGTGACGGCGCTGACCAAGGAGCTGGTGCGCTCCGGTTCGATCGAGCGCACGAAAGACGGCTGCTATCGCGCGCTGCGCCGCTTCTACATGCCGCGGGCCATGGACGGGCAGGCCGTCGAGCGTTCGGGCGCGGTGATCGCCGACCTGGCGACGACTGTTGAACACAACCTGTCGCGCGACGCAGCGGAGCCACCCCGTTTCGAGGGTCGTGCCCAGAACCGTCACATCGATCCGCGCCAGCTGCCGGCTTTCCGCGCGTTCATGGAGCGTGAAGGCGAGGCGTTCCTCGAACGCTGCGACGAATGGCTGAGCGCGCACGAGGTGCAACAGGGCGCAGGGGCGCCGGTTGAGACCCTGCGGTTGGGCGTAGGGGTCTTTGCAATTCAGGAACGGATGGCCGGAGAACGACGATGATGCATGCACGCGTAACGGTGAGTCGCTGGACGATGGTCGGTGTCGCGATCCTGGTCGCTGCCTGTGGCGGCGGAGGCGGTTCGGGCGGCATCACCGCGGGCATCGATCGCGGCGGCATCGTCACGGCCACGGGTTCCATCACGGGCTTCGGCAGCGTGCACGTCAATGGCGTCCGCTACGCGACCACCGGCGCCGTCATCACGCTCGACGACAATCCCGGCACCGAGTCCGACCTGCGCGTCGGCCAGGTCGTGCGCATCGAAGGCCGCATCGAACAGGACGGCATCAACGGCACGGCCACGCGCGTCATCTTCGACGACGAAGTCGAAGGCCCGGTGCAGAGCATCGATCTCGCCAATTCCCGGCTGGTCGTGCTCGGACGCACGGTCCAGGTCGGCACGCAGACGTCCTTCGACGACCGCATCGCGCCGCGCAGCCTCGAGGGCCTCGCCGTCGGCGACCGCGTCGAAGTGAGCGGTCCCGTGGCAACGACCGGCGTCGTTGCAGCAACGCGCATCGAGCGCAAGACCGCGCAGTCGAGCGTCGAGGTGAAGGGCACGGTCGCCTCGCTCGACACGAATGCACGCCGCTTTGCGCTCGGGCAGCTGACGGTCTCGTATGCGAGCGCGCAGCTGAACGGCTTCGCCAGCGGGCAGCCGGCGAACGGCGACTACGTCGAGGCCTTCGGCACGGTCGATGGCAACGGCGTGCTGGTCGCGACCCGGGTCGACAAGGAGAGCGGCGGCTCCGCTGGCAACGCCGACGAACAGGCGGACTACGAAGGCCTGGTCACCAGCTTCGTGTCGGCGACGGATTTCGCGGTTGCCGGGCAGCGCGTCACGACGACGGCTTCGACCGCCTATGAAGGCGGCACGGCATCGAACCTTGCGCTCGACGTGCCCGTCGAGGTCGAGGGGCGCTTCAACACGTCGGGCATCATCGTCGCGACCAAGGTGCAGTTCCGCCGCGGCAGCGACACGGAGTTCTCGGGCCGCGTGGACTCGGTGAACGCGGCAGGCAACAGCCTGGTGGTCTTCGGCACCACGATCCGCGTGAACTCGCTCACGCGCTTCGAGGACCACAGTGGCGCCGACCTGCAGCAGTTCAGCCTCGCCAACATCGCGGTTGGCGACTTCGTGGAAGTCGACGCCTACAACGACGGCAGCGGCCTGCTCGCGACCAGGATCGAGCGCGACGACGCCCAGGGTGAAGTCCAGCTGGAGGGCATCGCCCAGAACGTGGCCGCGCCGAACTTCACGGTCGGCGGCGTCGCCGTCACGACCGATGGCAATACCGAATTCAGAGATACGAACGGCGTGACCATCAACGCCGCGGCGTTCTTCCAGGCGGCCCCGGGCCGCCAGGTGAAGGCACGCGGATCGCTGGTGGGCAACGTCGTCCTGGCCACGCGGGCCGAACTCGAGGACTGACCGGAGCTCCGGGGTAAAGACGGACCTGCAATGACGGGTCCGAACCGATCAGTACCGAGCTGTGCAGAGGTGTGAGATGAAATCAGTGCAATGGAATTTCCTGAAGGTGGCAGCGGTGGCCTCGCTGGTCGCCGGCTGCGGCGGCGGGGGGGCGTCCGACGACGGCGCGCCCTCGAACCCGCCGCCCGCGACCGGATCGACCAAGACGACGTTCGTGACCGGCGCGATCGCCGGCTTCGGCAGCGTCATCGTCAATGGCGTGCGTTACGACACGGACTCGGCGCAGGTCAGCATCGAGGACAAGCCGGCCACGGCGGCCGAGCTGAGGGTCGGTGAAGTCATTCACCTGACGGCGGAGGTCGACGCGCAGGGTGTCGCCCGCGCGAAGTCGATCACGCAGGATCACCTGATCCAGGGTGCCGTGCAGGCAGTCGACACCGTGGCGGAAACGCTCACGATCGCCGGGCAGGTGATCACCGTCGACAACGAGACGATGTTCGACGATTCGATCCCGGGGCGGACGCTGGCCGGAATCGTCGTCGGCGACGTGATCGAGGTGCATGGCTTCGCAGCCGCGGGCGGCACGGCGCGCGCGACGCGCATCGAAAAAGCCGGAGCGGGCGCGACCGAGGTCGAGGTGACCGGCGTGGTCACGAACCTCGACACCGGCCTGAAGCGCTTCAACGTCGGATCGCTGGTGGTCGACTATTCGACGGCGACGCTCGAGGACTTCGGGTCGACCGGCATCGAGTCGGGCGCCATGGTCGAGGTCAAGGGCACGACGTTCCTGGCCGACGGCGCGCTGGTCGCGACGCGGGTCCATCGCGAGGATCGCGATTTCGACGGCCGCGACGGCGACGAGAGCGAAGTCGAAGGTTTCGTGACGCGCTTCGGTTCCGCGACGGACTTCGACGTCGACGGCCAGAAAGTCGCGACGAATGCCTCAACAACCTTCGTCAACGGCACGGCGGACGACCTCAAGCTCAACGTCAAGGTGGAAGTCGAGGGCAAGCTCGATTCGACCGACACGCTGGTTGCCGGCAAGGTCGTCTTCAAGCGTCAGTCGTCACTGCGGCTGTCGGCGATGGTGGACAGCGTCGACGTGGCGGGCGGAACGTTCCGCGCGCTCGGCGTGACGGTGGTCGTGTCTTCGACGACACGCAAGGAAGACCACGAGGGCGACGATCACTTCTTCAGCCTCGACGACCTCAGGGCCGGCGACTGGGTCGAAGTGGGCGGCTATGCCGACCCGGCGGGCACCGGCAAGCTGATCGCCATGCGACTCGAGCGTGACGACCCGGAAGACGAAGTGGAACTGCGCGGTCCGGCGAGTGACATCGCGACGACCAGCCTCAAGGTGTTTGGCGTCAGCGTCGAGCTGCTGCCGGGCACCGAGTATGAAGACGAAGACACGCGAATCACCGCCAGCGAATTCCTCGCGCGCGCCGGCGGCCAGGTGGTCGACGTCGAAGGCACCTGGAACGGCACCTCGCTGCTCGCCGACAAGGCGGAGAT
>JBAVJR010000079.1:0-5599 GCA_049687855.1 Steroidobacteraceae bacterium
GCTGCATGCCACGCATTACCACGCGTACGACGTGCGGGCGCGGCAGGCGGAACTGGCCAGGGCCGGGCGCACGGATCGGCTGGCGGGCATCCTCACGATCCCGCTCGCGCCCGACACGAACTGGTCGGCGGCCGAGATCGATGCCGAGATCGAGAACAACGCGCAGGGCATCCTCGGTTACGTCGTGCGCTGGATCGACCAGGGCGTCGGCTGCTCGAAGGTGCCCGACATCAACAATGTCGGCCTGATGGAAGATCGGGCGACGTGCCGCATCTCGTCGCAGCACATCGCGAACTGGCTGCATCACGGCATCGTGTCGCGCGCACAGGTGATGGACGTGATGAAGCGCATGGCTGCGGTGGTCGACCAGCAGAACGCAGGCGATCCGCTGTATCGCCCGATGGCGCCGGGCTACGACGGTGAGGCGTTCAAGGCGGCGTGCGACCTCGTCTTCCTCGGCACGAAGCAGCCGTCGGGATACACCGAGCCGCTGCTGCACGCGCATCGGCTGGTCGTGAAGCGGCACTGATCCCCCACCTCTCCCATGTGCGCATGGGAGAGGTCGGCCGAAGGTCGGGTGAGGGTCTGCTCGCGCTATGCCAGCGCAAGTCGTGTGAATTTCGGGTGAGGACCTGCCGCTGCAGGGTCCGGTAGTCTTTCCGCGCTCCGGGTCTACCGCGCATCGTGAATCGCGCGGAGGAACCGCACGATTCACGGCGAGCCTTGCTCGAACGGGCGCGATGCGATGGTGCCAGCGGCTGGTCGGAAATTGCGGTGCCGCCTCGCGCCTGCGCTCGAGCTGCGGCGTCCGACACGGAGCGCGGAAAGACTACCGGACCCTGCAGCGGCAGGCCTGCACCCTCGTCTCACGCGAACCTTGCGCACACAGGACAACTGAGAGCCCTCACCCGACCTGTGGTCGAACTCTCCCGCACGAGCGGGAGAGGTGAGGACTCAGCGCCGCATCCACTCCGCCACGAAGTCCGGCAGGTCGGTCGACACCTTTGACTCGAACTGCGGTGCGCGCTTCTCGATGAACGCACGCACGCCTTCCGCGCCGTCGTGCTGGCTCAGGTGCCACATCGCAAGTGAATCGACGCGGTGCGCCTCGATCGGGTGCGACTGCGCGCCGTTGCGGTAGATCATCTGCCGGGCCAGCGCGACTGCGACGGGCGAACGGTTATCGATGAACTTGTGCGCGAGCTTGCGCGCTTCAGCCAGCAGCTGGTCGGCTGGCATCGCCGCCTTGAGCAGGCCCGCGCGCACGCCTTCAGCGGCGTCGAACGGCTCGGCCGAGTAGACCCATTCCAGCGCCTGCGGGATGCCGACGAGCCGCGGCAGGAACCAGCTCGAGCACGCCTCGGGCACGATGCCAAGGCGACCGAAGACGAAGCCGATCTTCGCGCCGTCGGCGGCGAGCCGGATGTCCATGGGCAACGTCATGGTTGCGCCGATGCCGACCGCTGCGCCGTTGATGGCGCCGATCACGGGCTTCATGCAATCGTAGATCGCGAGCACGACACGCCCGCCGGTGTCGCGAACGCCGCGCAGGATCGCGGGATCGTCGAGCTTCTCGTGCATGTCGGCCAGCGTGGGATGCAGCGTTTCGTCGAGACCGAACACGTTGCCGGTCGCGGCAAGATCCATTCCCGCGCAGAACGCGCGGCCGGCTCCGGTCACCACGATCGCCCCGACCTGGTCGTCCGTGCTGGCGCGACGAAACGCATGCTCGAGTTCGTCGGCCATCGTGACCGTGAAAGCGTTCAGGCGCTCCGGCCGGTTGAGCGTGAGCGTGAGGACACGGCCGGTCACCGTGTAATCGATGGTCGTGTAGGTCATGGCGGCGCGCCTTGCAGCCCGGGGCGGGCACGCCATTGTAGTCGGCGCAAAGGCCCGGTCGCGCCGCCGAAAAACCAACGGGAACAGGTAGTTGAGGCGGCAGGGTGCTAAAGTACGCGGGAAAACAGGAGGCATGCTCCTGCTTTCGGCGCGAAACGAGGGGATGTCCCCCCTTTTCGGAAGTGGTGCCCAGGAGAGGACTCGAACCTCCACGGTGTTACCCGCTAGTACCTGAAACTAGTGCGTCTACCAATTCCGCCACCTGGGCTTAGGTCGCGGCAGGGCCCCGGGGGCCGTGCTGGAAGGTGGCGCAATTTACTGGCGGCCCCCCGGACTGTCAATGTAAGGAACGATGCGTAGAGACAGAAACAGGCGCGGTTCGGCCAAGGCCCCGCGCGACAACGCGACGCAACCGCGCAGCCGTGCTGCCGCGCGCGCGCCCCAATCTCCTGAATCCGCAGTCATCAACGTCCTGCGCAAGGCGGCCCGGCCGCTGCGTCTCGACGAAGTCACGGCGGAGTTTGGTCCGTCCGGCGCGGTTCAGGCCGAGCAGGAACTGGCGCAACTGGTGAAGCGCGGCGAGGTGATGCTCAATCGGCGCGGCCAGTACTGCCTGCGCGAACAGATCGCGGGCATGGTCGTGGGCACGGTGCAGGGCGCGCGCAATGGCGATGGCCAGTTGCTGCCCGACGATGGCTCCGCAGCCATCTACCTGCCCGCGGCACAGATGCGCGAAGTCATGCACGGTGACCGGCTCGCCGTGCGCATCGAGGCGACGCGCTTCCGCGGCAAGGCACAGGGCACGATCGTCGAAGTGCTCGAGCGCCGCACGAAGGAAGTTGTGGGCCGCCTGCACATCGAATCGGGCGTGGCCTACCTCACTCCTGACAACCCGCGCATCCCGCATCGCGTGCTGGTCCCGAGCCAGCAGCTCGGCGCGGCCGTGGACGGCCAGATCGTGATGGTCGAGCTCACCCATCAACCGTCGCGCACGTCCGGCCCGGTCGGGCGCGTGTCCAGGATTCTCGGCGACCACGGCGCGCCCGGCATGGAAACCGAGATCGCCATTCACTCGCACAGCCTGCCGTGCGAATTCCCGGCGGCCGTCGTGGCCGAGGCCGAGGCGTTCGGCACGCTCATTCCGCAGGACGCCATCGCCGGTCGCGAAGACCTGCGCCACATGGAACTCGTCACGATCGACGGCGAGGATGCGCGGGACTTCGACGACGCCGTCTGGTGCGAACGCAGGAACGGCGGCTGGCGCGTGATCGTCGCCATCGCGGACGTCGCACATTACGTGCGGCCGGGCAACCCGCTCGACGTCGAAGCGCGCGAGCGCGGCACGTCCGTGTACTTCCCGAACCGCGTCCTGCCGATGCTGCCTGAAGCGCTGTCGAACGGGCTGTGCTCGCTCAAGCCCGACGAAGACCGGCTGTGCCTCTGCTGCGAACTGCGCGTCGGCGAGGACGGTCGCATCACTCGCTCGCGCTTCTTCGAGGGCGTGATGCGCTCCGTGGCGCGACTCACGTACCGCGACGTGGGCGAATTCCTCGATAAGCCGTCCGCGAAGCATGCGCCGAAGTTCGAGCGGCTGCGCGAACGGCTGCTGGCATTGCACGGCGTGTACAAGTCGTTCATCCGCGCGCGGTCGGGACGTGGCGCGCTCGAACTCGACACGCCCGAGCTCAAGCTCAAGTTCGACGAGCAGGGCAAGGTCGCGGCGCTGGTCGAATACCCGCGCAACGACGCGCACCGCCTGATCGAGGAATGCATGATCGCGGCGAACGTTGCGGCCGCGCGGTTCCTCGATCGCTACAAGGTGCCGACCCTCTACCGCGTGCACGGCTTGCCTGAGATCGACCGGCTCGAAACCCTGCGCACGTTCCTGCGCGAGTTCGGGCTCTGGCTGCCGGCTCCAGCGGAGGTCACGCCGGACCACCTGCGCGACCTGCTGCAGAAGATCGGCGACCGGCCCGACGCCGGGCTCATCTCGACGGCCGTGATCCGCACGATGCCGCAGGCCGTGTACCAGCCCGGCAACATCGGTCACTTCGGGCTCGCGCTCGAGCACTATGCGCACTTCACCTCGCCGATCCGTCGCTACCCGGACCTCGTGGTCCACCGCGGCATCCGCCAGGTGTTGCGCGAATGTGATCCGCAGGAACTCATCGAGTGGCACGGCCAGTTCCCGGTGCTGGGCCAGGATTGCTCGTTCCGCGAGCGTCGCGCCGACGAGGCCACCCGCAGTGCGGTCGCCTGGCTCAAGTGCTTCTACATGCAGGACCGTATCGGCGAGGAATTCGACGGCATCGTCTCGGGCGTCGTCGACTTCGGCCTGTTCGTGCAGCTCGAAGGACTGCAGGTCGACGGCTTGTTGCACGTCTCCGCCCTGGGCGCGGACTACTTCGGCCGCGACAGTTCGGGCTTCCGCATGATCGGCCGCAGCTCGGGCAAGATCTTCAAGCTGGGCGATCGCCTGCGCGTGCGCGTGACGAACGTCTCGCTCGACGATCGACGTGTCGACTTCGAACTCGCCGGCGAGATGGAGACGCCGCGCCGGCCGGCGGCAGGGCGCTTCCAGCGCCAGGGCGGCGGCCGGAGGCGTCGCTGATGCCGCGCCGGCACGATGCGCGCCGTTCAGCATCGGGCGCGCAGCCGGCGGCCAGCGTCGCGTACGGCATCCACGCGGTGCGCGTCCTGCTGCAACGTTCACCGCAACGCGTGCGCCGGCTGTGGCTCGCGCCGGAACGAGATTCCGCGCCGCGCCTGCAGGAACTGCGCGCGCTGGCCGGGCAGGCGGGGATCACCGTCGTCGATGCCGACGACGCGCAGCTCGACAAGCTGGCCGGCGGCGAGCGGCACCAGGGCGTGATCGTCGAAATCGTGCCGCGCGCGAGCGATCCCGAGACGCAGCTCGAAGAGGCGCTCGAGTCGCTGGGCGGCACTCCCCCTTTGCTGCTCGTGCTCGACGGCGTCACCGACCCGCACAATCTCGGCGCGTGCCTGCGCAGTGCCGACGCCGCCGGTGCAGCAGCCGTGATCGTGCCGCGCGATCGAGCGGCCGGGCTGACGCCCGTCGTGCGCAAGGTGGCGGCGGGCGCCGCCGAGACCGTCCCGCTGGTGCAGGTCGTGAACCTGGCCCGCACGTTGCGTGAGCTCCGGGAGCGGGGCATCTGGCTCGTCGGCCTGTCCGATGACGCTGCCCGCACGCTCTACGACCTCGACCTCAGCGGTCCCACCGCGCTGGTACTCGGGTCCGAGGGGGAGGGCATGCGGCGCCTCACCCGCGAAGCCTGCGACGAACTGGTGTCGATCCCGATGGCCGGCGCCGTCGAAAGCCTCAACGTGTCGGTGGCGACGGGGGTCGCACTCTTCGAGGCGGTCCGCCAGAGAAGGGGCCGGAAGGGGTAGGAAGGGGAGGAAGGGGAGGAAGGGGTTAGGGAGCAATCAAATCAACGGCGCATTCGATCTGTCCTTCCTGTCCTTCCTGTCCTTCCTGTCCTTCCTGTCCTTCCCTATCCCCTTTCCGCCGGCCCCGTCCTCCGCTACAATGCGCGGCTCCGTGCAACCCTCCGGGTTCGCGCGGTTGTTCCAACTCCTTGTCGCACCTGCTTTTTCTGGTACCAGGGCGACATTTTTCCGCAAGGAGACTCGAGTCTATGCGTCATTACGAAATCGTTTTCCTGGTCCACCCGGATCAGAGCGAGCAGGTCCCGGCCATGGTCGAACGCTATCGCGGGATCATCACCGCGGCCGGCGG
>JBAVJR010000080.1:0-9568 GCA_049687855.1 Steroidobacteraceae bacterium
CGTCTGGGCTGCCACCGGCGCCAGCTGGTACAAGCTCGCCGACGGCACCATCACCAACAACTGGCCGCACAGCACCATCCGCTACCAGCGATTGCTGCGCGAGGCGAAGCTCGAGGATTACGAAACATGCTGAGGACCAGGCTCCATCTCGCGTCGGCACTGTTCGGCTTGTCCGCTCTGGCATGGATGCCAGCGAATGCCGCCGAGCCGACGACGAACCCTGTCGACCCGCAGCGCCTGACGGACATCACCCGCACCTTGTCGTCCGACGAGTTCGAAGGGCGCGCGCCGGGCACGCCTGGCGAGACGAAGGCCATCGCGTACCTCGTCGAACGATTCAAGGCGGCAGGACTCGAACCCGCGGGTCCGCAGGGTTCGTACACGCAGGTCGTACCGCTCGTGCGCACGCAAGTGCCCATGGATGCGTCCATGAGCGTGACCGTCGGCGGCAAGCGCCGGCCTCTCGTGCAGCAGCAGGACATGGCGGCCCTCGCCTTGCGTCCCGTCGATCGCGTGCGCATCGAGAATGCCCCGCTGGTGTTCGTCGGCTACGGCGTCAGCGCGCCGGAACGTGGCTGGGACGACTACAAGGACATCGACCTGCGCGGCAAGGTTGCCGTATACCTGGTCAACGATCCGGACTTCGAGGCTGCGTCGGGCGACGATGCCTTCGGCAAATTCGGCGGCAAGGCGGCGACCTACTACGCGCGCTGGACCTACAAGTACGAGGAAGCTGCGCGCCGCGGGGCGATCGCTGCGCTGATCGTGCACGAGACGGAACCCGCGGCGTATGGCTGGACCACGGCCATCGCACCGAACGGCGAGGGCTACGATATCGTGCGTGCCGCTCCCGCAAAGGAGAAGCTGCTGCTGCAGTCGTGGCTGCATCGCGACGCGGCCGTCGAATTGGTTCGTGGTGCCGGCCTCGATTTCGAAGCACTCAGGCAGAGCGCACGCAGCAAGGCCTTCCGCCCCGTCGAACTCAAGGACGCGACCTTCGCGGCAGACTTTCCGCTCGCCCATGCGCGCATCGACAGCCACAACGTGCTCGGCAGGATCACGGGCCAGAAGCGTCCACGCGAAAGCGTCATGATTGGCGCGCACTGGGACGCGTACGGCATCGGCGAACCCGACACCAACGGCTTGCGGTTCCGGTCTGGCGCCCTGGACGACGCGATCGGCATTGCAGGAGTCATCGAGATCGCGCGTGCGTTCAAGCAGGGTCCGCGTCCGGATCGCACGATCCTGTTCTCAGCGTGGACCGCCGAGGAACGCAACCTGCTGGGATCGGAGTACTACGCGTCCCATCCCTGGCTGCCGCTCGAAACCACCGTCGCCAATTTCACGATGGACGTACTGCAGCCGAACGGCCTGGCGCGCGACATCGTGCTGGTCGGTGCGGGACAGAGCGAACTCGATTCGCTGCTGGCGCAGCAAGCTGCAGGGCAGGGCCGGGTCGTCACACCGGACGCGAAACCGGAGCGCGGCCTCGCCTTCCGCGCCGATCACTTCCCTTTCGCGAAGCGCGGCGTACCGGCGTTGGTGCTGATGGGTCTCGGCGGCGGTCACGACCTCGTCAAGGGTGGGCGCGACGCAGGTGATCGCTGGGTCTCGGAATTCACGGCGCAGTGCTATCACCAGGCGTGCGATCGGTGGAGCGAGTCGTGGGACCTGAGCGGAGCAGCCCAGGACGTCACGCTCGTCTACCAGATGGCTAGCCAGCTTGCGAACTCGCGCGCGTGGCCGCAATGGAACCCGGGCACCGAGTTCAAGGCTGCGCGGGACGCGACCGCTGCACAGCGCAGGTAACGCGAACCTCCGGTCTACCTCATCGCCGGACGCGGGCAATCTTCATTATTCCGCGTGCGAATTTCCGGTGCTGCGCGCAATATTCGAGCCAAAGCTGAGCGGGCGCAACGAAGGGAGCGTGCAACATGGGTTGGATCATCACTTTGATCATTGGTGGCGTCGTCGGCTGGCTGGCCAGCATCGTCATGAAGACGAATGCGCAGATGGGCCTGATTGCCAACGTGCTGGTCGGGATCGCCGGATCGTTCCTCGGCTTCTGGGCCGCCGGCTTGCTGGGCATCGCACCGACCGGGGGCATCCTGCGATTCATCGTCGCGGTGATCGGCGCGGTTGCGCTTATCTTCATCCTGCGCGCGCTCGGCATCTTCAAGAAAGGCTGATGTCGCGTGCGGCCAGGCTCCTGCTGGCCGCGTGCTTCCCGCTGACGGCTCTGACTGGCTGCGGCGTGGCTGCCATGACCGAGGCAGCGTCCGCAGGTCATGCGCAGCCAGTCGAGTCGCTCCCGGTGCGACCTGGCCGGCGGCTCGTAAGCAACGCTTGGGTGCCGCGGGCTTTGCTTGCGTCACCCTGACGTTTCAGCTGAGACGTCAACCTGCGGTGATCAATGCGGAGTCCGTCGGCAAACTGCATCCGGGCCTCATGGCCGATAACCCGGCCCGCGCACGACCCGTCCCGGCTTCGCGCCCGTGTGCTCGCCGTTGCGGATCACCGGCACGCCATTGACGACGACGTGCTCCACACCGACTGCATACTGCTTCGGGGCATCGAACGTCGCCTTGTCCGCGATGGTCGCCGGGTCGAAGACGACGACGTCTGCGTAGCAGTTCACGTCCAGGCAACCGCGATCCTGCAACTTCCAGTTCGTCGCCGGCAGCCGCGTGATGCGGCGGATCGCTTCTTCAAGTGGCATCAGTTTCTCGTCACGCGAATACTTGCCCAGCAGGCGCGCGAAGTTGCCGTAAGCGCGCGGGTGCGTGCTCGACTTCATGAACACGCCTTCGGGTGCCAGCGCTTCGGCGTCGGAACCCAGGCTCACCCATGGTTGTGACAGCCCGAGCTTCACGTTGTCCTCGCTCATCAGGAAATAGACCGTCTGCACGCGTGAGTTGTCCTCGATCACGAGGTCGATGATCGTGTCTTCGGCGCTCGTGCCGCGCATCTTCATCACGTCCGCGAGTGTCTTGCCGGTCAGCGGCTTGAGTGCACGGTTCTTGAAGCCGACGAACAGCACGCGGTCCGGGGAGCCTGCCGTGCTGAAGAGGTTCTCTTCCCCGGCGGGCGGGTTGCGGATTTCCTCGATCACGCGCGCGCGCTGCTGCGGATCCTGCAACCGCGAGACCCACGCGTCGAGTCCGCCCGCCTGCACCCACAGCGGCATTGCCGCATCGAGGCCGGTCGAGCCAGCGGTGTAGGTGTACATGTTCGCGCTGACGGGCACACCCTGCCGGCGAGCCTCCTCGATCTTCGCGATCGCCCGCGCCATGTTGCCCCAGTTGGCTTCTCCTGCCGCCTTCAGGTGATAGGCCTCACCGTGGCCGCCGGCGGCGCGGGTGATTGTGATCAATTCGTCGATCGCCGCCTCGAGCCGGTAACTCTCGTTGCGCACGTGCGAGACGTAGCCGCCACCCGATTCCGCGGCGGCCTGCGCCAGCGCGATCAGCTCGGGCGTCTCGGCAAAGAATGCCGGCGCATAGATCAGCGAACTGCCGACGCCCAGCGCGCCTTCACGCATGGCCTGCCGCACGAGGTCCTGCATGCGGGCCAGCTCGGCAGGCGTGGGATCCCGGTCGTCCTCACCGAGCACGTACACGCGCACGCTGGTCGCGCCGACGAAGGATGCGATGTTGGGCGAGATGCCGCGGCGCACGAGTGAATCGAGAAACTCGCCGAGCGTCGTCCAGTCGATGGGGTACTTGATGTCGCCCTGGTGCTGGAGAATGTCGGCCTTCATCGCGTCGTTGAGCGGGCCGCCGGACTCGCCCTCGCCCATGATCTCGAGCGTGACGCCCTGCTTGAGATCGCTCATGCCGCGGCCGTCCGCGATCAGGGACTGGTTGGCCCACGACAGGACGTTGATGAAGCCGGGCGCGACGGCCTTGCCGGTCGCGTCGATCGCAGACGTCGCCCGGGCGCCGGAGAGGTCGCCGACCGATGCGACGCGGTCGCCTCGAATGCCGACGTCCGCGCGCCGACCCGGCGTGCCGGAGCCATCGTAGAGCGTGCCGTTGCGGACGATCAGATCATAGGTTGCGGCCGGTGCCGGCGCGGCGACGGGCGTCTGCGCGACTCGGCTGCTCGCGCAACCCGCGATGAGCAGTGCAGCCAGGACAGCGGACGCTGTGGTTGAACGTCGATGAACTGTGCGCACTCAGACCCCTATCGCGGCGGCACGCCCGGCCGGCGCGCGAACACCGAGCGCGTGGCAGATGGCCACGGTCAGCTCGGCGCGGTTCAGCGTGTAGAAGTGGAATTCCGTCACCCCATTGTGCTGCAGGCGCTTGACCTGCTCGATCGCAAAGCTGGCCGCAATCAGGCGACGCGTCTCCGGGTCGTCCTCGAGCCCGTCGAAGCGGTGCACGAGCCAGTCCGGCACGCTCGTGCCGCAGCGCTTGGCGAACTTCAGCATGTGCGGAAAACGCGTGATGGGCAGGATGCCCGGGACGATCTCGGCGTTGATGCCCGCCGCGGCGCACTGGTCGCGGAAACGCAGGAAGATGTCGGTGTCGAAGAAGAATTGCGTGATCGCGCGGCTGGCGCCCGCATCGACCTTGGCGCGCAGGTTGTCGAGGTCGAACGTCCCGCTCGGCGCTTCCGGGTGTACCTCGGGATATGCCGCCACCGAGATGTCGAAATTGCCGACGCTGCGCAACCCTCGCACCAGGTCGACCGCGTACGCGAAACCCTCCGGATGCGGGCGGTACGTCGACTGGCCGGGCGGCATGTCGCCACGCAGCGCCACGATGTGGCGCACCCCCATGTCCCAGTAGCCGCGTGCAATGTCGAGAATCGCGCCAGCTGGAGCGCCGACACAGGTGAGGTGCGGTGCGGGCGTCAACGCCGTCTCATGCAGGATGCGCGACACGACGTTGTGTGTGCGTTCGCGCGTGGACCCATCCGCGCCGTAGGTCACCGAAACGAACCGCGGCTGCAGCGGCGCCAGTCGCTGGATCGACTCCCACAGCAACTGCTCCATGCCGTCGTCATTGGGCGGGAAGAACTCGAACGAAACGGCTGGCGCGCCTCGGCTGGCGGCGGTGTCTACGGAAGCTGCCGTCACTGCGATATCTGTCCCTGGGGTCACTTTACGACCATCTTCCATGTTTTGCGCTGCAATGTCGCCCGCCCGCTGCAGCGGCCGAGGTCGAGTACGTCAGTGCACGCCAGTCGCTGCAGGGCCGGGCCCGGCGAAGAGCGCAACGCTGTCGACCGCATCCAGCCGGTACGCACGGCTGCAGAATTCGCAGCGCACCTCGACCTGGCCGAATTCCTCGACCAGCGAATCGACCTCGTCGCGGCCCAGCGCCCGCAACATGTTCTCGACGCGCTCGCGCGAGCAGCGGCAGCGGAAGAACACCGGCGTCGACTCGAACATCCGCACGTCGTCCTCGCTGAACAGGCGGCGCAGCAGCTTCCGGTCATCGAGCTCGGCGAGCTCGGGGCCCGTGACCGTGTCCGCCACCAGCTGCACGCGTCGCCACGCGTCTTCGAGTTCGTCCTCCGGCACGGCCTGTCGGCCCGACTCGGTCACGCCGGGTGACTGCGACGTCACGGGCAGACGCTGCAGCAGCAGCCCGCTGACGTTCTCGCCATCCGCGTGCAGCCAGAGCCGCGTGGGCAACTGCTCGGAGCTTTCGAAGTATTCGCGCAGGCAGTCGCTCATCGACGCGCCGGCGAGCGGCACGACACCCTGGTAGCGATTCGCGGCGCCTTCGTTCTCCACCGTCACCGTAAGCGTGCCGTCGCCCGACAGTTCGCGCAGGTCCGCGGTGGCGGGCGGCTCGCGGAACCGGGCGACGGCGCGCAAGGCGAGCCCATCCGTGCACTCTACGACCATGAGGTGCATGGGCCCTGCGCCGCGCAGCTGCAGCGTCAGCAACCCGCGGAACTTGAGCGTCGACGCGAGCAGTGCCGTGGCCGCAACTGCTTCACCGAGCGTGTCACGGACGTGCCCGGGGTAGTCGTGGTGCTCCATCATGGCTTGCCACGCCGGTCCGAGATGCACGAGCTGGCCGCGGAACGGATATCGCTCGAAGACGAACCGACGCAGGGTGTCGACTTCAGCCATCGAGCGATCAGGCTACGCGAACCGGAATCTTCAAAGTGCGGATCTTCTCCGCCCATGCGGCCGGCGCCGTGTCGTGCACCGACGTGCCCCGCGCGTCGACCGCCACCGTGACCGGCATGTCCTTTACGTCGAACTCGTAGATCGCTTCCATGCCCAGCTCTGCGAACGCGACCACGCGCGCGGCGCGGATCGCTTTCGATACGAGGTACGCGGCGCCGCCGACAGCCATCAGGTAGGCCGCCTGGTGCCGCTTGATGGATTCGATCGCGACCGGGCCGCGCTCCGACTTGCCGATCATGACGAGCAGGCCCGTCTTCTCGAGCATCATGTCGGTGAACTTGTCCATGCGGGTCGCCGTCGTCGGTCCCGCGGGACCCACGACTTCGTCGCGCACCGGATCGACCGGACCGACGTAATAAATCGCACGGTTGGTGAAATCGACGCCGGGCGGCAGGCCCTGCCCGCTTGCGAACAGGTCGGCGATGCGTTTGTGCGCGGCATCGCGTCCGGTAAGCATCCTGCCGTTCAGCAGCAGCGTCTCGCCGGGCTTCCAGCTCGCCACTTCCGCGCGCGTGAGCGTGTCGAGATCGACGCGCTTCGAGCTGCCGCCCGCGGTCCAGGTGACCTTCGGCCACTGCTCGAGCGAGGGCGGCTCGAGCACGGCGGGCCCGCTGCCGTCGAGCACGAAGTGGGCGTGGCGCGTGGCCGCGCAGTTCGGGATCATCGCGACCGGCTTCGACGCCGCGTGCGTCGGGAACAGCTTGAGCTTTACGTCGAGCACGGTCGTGAGGCCGCCGAGGCCCTGCGCGCCGATGCCGAGCGCGTTGACCTTCTCGTACAGTTCGACACGCAGCTCCTCAGCCTTGTCCGTTGGACCACGCGCGAGCAGCTCGTGCATGTCGAGCGGATCCATCAGCGATTCTTTCGCCAGCAGCATGGCCTTTTCGGCCGTGCCGCCCACGCCGATGCCGAGCATGCCGGGCGGGCACCATCCGGCACCCATCGTCGGCACGGTCTTGAGCACCCAGTCCACGATCGAGTCGCTCGGGTTCAGCATCACGAACTTCGACTTGTTCTCGGAACCGCCGCCTTTCGCCGCGACGGTCACCTCGACTACGTCGCCGGGCACGAGTTCAACGTGAAAAACGGCAGGCGTGTTGTCCTTCGTATTCTTGCGCGCGAACAACGGGTCGTCGACGACCGAGGCGCGCAGCTTGTTGTCGGGATTGTTGTACGCGAGGCGCACGCCCTCGTTGATCATGTCGGCCAGGCTGCGCCTGGTCTCCCAGCGCACGTCCATGCCCACCTTCAGGAACATATTGACGATGCCGGTGTCCTGGCAGATCGGGCGCTTGCCCTCCGCGCACATGCGCGAGTTGGTCAGGATCTGCGCGATCGCATCCTTGGCCGCGGGCGACTGCTCGCGCTCATAGGCGCGCCCGAGGTGTTCGATGTAGTCGAGCGGGTGGTAATAGGAAATGAATTGCAGCGCGTCGGCGACGCTCTGGATGAAGTCGTCTTCGCGGATGGTGGTGGACATGGCTGGCGAGTGACGGGTGAATGGTGAACTGTCGAGGTCCAAGCGCCGCGCGGGGCGGCGACCTGCCCCGGCGACCCTTTCATTCTAAAGTCCTTCGGTCGGGCTGGCTTGCCTGTCGCGGGACCGGCACCGCGGACCGCTACCGCCGGTACGACTTCACGGAAGGCTCATCCAGGCCGACGAGCGTCAGCAGTTCCTGGAAGCGCTCCTCATATCGGGGGTCGTCGCGCAGGACCCTGAGCCGCGGGTCGACTGCCAGGAAGATGAGGCAGTTGGAACGTTTCTCGACGGCTTCGAACAACAGATCGACCGCTCGCGTCCTGCTCGCCTCGTCGCCCAGTGACAGATGGGCCGCGGCGGTCTCGTAGGGGCACATGTAGATGTTCGCCCGCTCGGCCTCCGCGAGCAGTGGCAGCACCTTGTCCTTCTGGCCGGCATAGCCGTAGGCCTGGGCCAGCATGATCAGCGCAACCGGCGCCCGCCCGGAGAGTTCGACGCCGTGCTCCACCAGCGCGACCCCCTCGGCCGGGTCGCCGCGCAGGTAGGCGGCGACGCCCGCCCCGCAGAACACGAACCCGTTCTCCGGATGCTGGCGCATCTGCTTGTCGGCCCACTCGCGGGCCGCCTGCTGTTCGCCGACCATGAACAGGGCCCAGGTGCCCCAATCCGCGAGTTCCGAGTTCAGCGGATCCAGTTCGACGGCGCGGGCCAGCGCCGCCTTGACCTTCTCGTTCTCGCCGAGCGCGGTGTAATAGAGCGCAAAACCGATCTCCGTTTGCGCGAGCGTCGGATCTAGCGCCCGCGCCTTGTTCAGGTTCTGCCAGGCTTCCCGCCATTTCCAGGCCATCACCTGGGTCAGTCCGAGCGATGACAACGCCTCTGCGGAATCCGGATCGCGCTCGAGCACTGCAGCCAGGGACGCCTCCACCACCGGCAGCAGTTTCTGCGGCGGTTCGAAGTAGGCGAAGATCGAACGCAGCGCTTCGCTCTTGGCCTGGTAGGCGGCGATGAAATCGGGGTCCAGCGCGATCGCCTGGTCGAAGTAGTCGACGGCACGATGCATGGACTCCTGCGTGAACTTCTCCATCTCGCGCCAACCCGCCGCGTACGGTTCGTAGGCCTGCGGAATCGTCGGGAGTTCGGCCAGCGCGCGCTGCTCGTCCCCGAGGATCTCCACTTTCAGCGCCCGGGCCACGGCCCGCGCGATGTCGGCGGGCGTCTCGAAGAAATCCTGGTTGTCCACGCGGACGGTGAACGGGCTGCTCCACACGTCCAGGTCGCGACGCAGGTCGGTGAGCCGCGGCGTGATCCGCAGCGTGCCGTCGGGCGCGACGACCACCTCGCCGTCCAGCACGAACTGGAGGTCGGGCAGGCTCTCGAGGATGTGCTCGCGGGTCTTGTCGGTGCGGAAATGGAAGACCGACGCGTGCGGCACTGTCCTCAGGCCGGAGATCTTGCGCAGGTTGTCAACCACTTCGCGGGTCACCTGGTCCGCGAACGTCCGGTGGTACTCGGTGGCGTTCTCGGACACGCCGAACGGCACGACCAGGAGGTAGGGGCGGCCGGGCTCGGGCTGGACCGCCGGGGCATCCAGGAACCGCGCCCCGAAAAACAGGGCGGAGACCAGGAGGGCGACGGCGCCCAACGCCAGTTGCCACGTGCGCCGGGGCGGCCCGTCCCGAGTGCCGGCCACGGGCGCCGGTTCAGGGGCGGGCGTCGGTGCGGCTGCAGATGCGGGCGCCGTCCCGACGGTGGCGCTGGCGGGCTCCCCGACGATCTCCTCGACCGGCGCGACGAACCGGTAGCCGCGGCCACGGACCGTCTGGATGGTCTGCTGCAGCTCGCCGCTGTCGCCGAGCGCCCTACGCGCGCTCGCCACGTGATGACTGAGGGTGGCGTCGGAGACTTCGCGCCCGTCCCAGACCGCCTCGAAC
>JBAVJR010000081.1:0-5881 GCA_049687855.1 Steroidobacteraceae bacterium
CCGAGCGCCGTGCTGCCGAGCAGCGCGAGCGCGACCGCGTCGAGGCCGACGAGCGACGCCTGCAGGAAGAGGCCGCGCGGTTGCGCGCCGACGCCGATGCCCGAGTGGCCGCCGAGCAGCAGGTCCGCGAACGCACCGAGCGTGAGCGTTCCGACGCCGAACGTCGCTCGGCCGAGCCGTCGCGGGCTTCGAAGCCTGCTCGCGCGCAGGAGTCGGCACCCGGCCGCGCCGCGGCGCCGGGCGCCCCGACCAAGTACGGGCGCCAGGAACTCCACGTTTCGGCAAACGCCAAGGCGAGCTTCAAGAAGAAGCAGCAGCCCGCAGGCCGCTACCGCCGTTCGGGCCAGGTGCAGGTCGAGGCGCGCCACGGCTTCGTCGAGCCGACCGCGCCGGTCAAGCGGGACGTGCAGATTCCCGAAACGATCACGGTCGGCGAACTCGCCAACCGCATGGCGATCAAGGCCAACGAAGTCATCAAGACGATGATGAAGATGGGCGTGATGGCGACGATCAACCAGCCGATCGACCAGGACACGGCGACGCTCGTGGTCGAGGAGTTCGGCCACACGGCGATCGCGTTGAAGGAAAACCAGCTCGAGGATCAGTTGCTGGCCACGTCGGCCGACATCGAAGTGCTGCCGCGTCCGCCGGTCGTGACCATCATGGGTCACGTGGACCACGGCAAGACCTCGCTGCTCGACTACATCCGCACCACCAAGGTCGCGGCAGGCGAGGCGGGCGGCATCACGCAGCACATCGGCGCCTACCAGGTGCAGACGCCGAAGGGCCTGATCACGTTCATCGACACCCCGGGACACGCGGCATTCACCGCGATGCGCGCCCGCGGCGCGAACGTCACCGACATCGTCATCCTCGTGGTGGCGGCGGACGACGGCGTCATGCCGCAGACGATCGAGGCGATCCAGCACGCCCGCGCAGCGGAAGTGCCGATCATCGTCGCCGTCAACAAGATCGACAAGCACGGTGCAGACCCCGACCGCGTGCGCAACGACCTCGGCAAGCAGAACGTCATCCCCGAGGAATGGGGCGGCGACGTGATGTTCGTCAACGTGTCCGCCAAGACGGGCGAGGGCATCGACAAGCTGCTCGAATCCATCCTGTTGCAGGCCGAAGTGCTCGATCTCAAGGCGCCGACCACCGGCCTCGCCGTGGGCGTCGTGCTCGAGTCCAGCATCGAGAAGGGCCGCGGTCCGGTCGCGACCGTGCTGGTGAAGCGCGGCACGCTCAAGGCCGGCGATCCGATCATTGCGGGCCAGGAATTCGGCCGCGTGCGCGCGTTGTTCGACGCGCTCGGCAAGCAGGTGCAGACGGCCGGTCCAGCCCAGCCCGTGCAGGTGCTCGGCCTGTCGGACGCGCCGGGCGCCGGCGACGACCTGCTGGTCGTCGAAAGCGAGCGCAAGGCACGTGAAGTCGCCTTGTATCGCCAGGGCAAGTACCGCGACGTGCGCCTCGCCGGCGCGACCAAGAAGGTCGAGGACGTGTTCTCGCAGATCGGCGAGCACGCCGGCCAGTTCGTCAACCTCATCGTCAAGGCCGACGTACAGGGCAGCGCCGAAGCGCTGCGCGACACGCTGTCGAAGATCGGCACCGACGAGGCGTCGGTCAAGGTCATCGCGAGCGGTGTCGGCGGCATCACCGAGTCCGACGTTTCGCTGGCCGCGGCGTCGCGGGCACGCATCATCGGCTTCAACGTCCGTGCGGACGGCGCTGCCCGCAGCGCGATGAAGGACCAGGGCGTCGAGGTCAATTACTACAGCGTCATCTACGAGGCGCTGGACGACGTCCGCAGCTGGGTGTCCGGCATGCTCAAGCCGGAGATCAAGGAGCAGATCGTCGGCCTCGCCGAGGTGCGCGAAGTGTTCCGCTCGAGCAAGTTCGGCACCGTGGCGGGCTGCCTCGTCACCGAAGGCGTCATCAAGCGCGGCAACCCCGTGCGGGTGCTGCGCGAGAACGTCGTCATCCACCAGGGCGAGCTCGATTCGCTGCGGCGGTTCAAGGACGACGTCAGCGAAGTCCGCGGCGGCACCGAGTGCGGCATCGGCGTGGTCAAGTACAACGACATCCGCGTCGGCGACCAGATCGAGTGCTTCTCCCGGTTCGAGGTCGCGCGCAGCGCGTAAGGCAGATGCCACGCGACGTACCACGCGCGCGACGCATCGCGGAGCAGGTGCAGCGCGTCCTCGCGCAGCTGCTGCTGCGGGAGGTGCGCGATCCGCGCCTCAAGCCGATGACGGTCACGCACGTCAAGGTGTCGCCGGACCTCACCCACATGTGGGTCATGTACACCTTGCTGTCCGGCGATGCGCACGACGAGTTGCAGCAGGAAATCCTGGACGAGGCGGCGGTGTACCTGCGTGGTCCGCTGGGACGCGCACTGAAGCTGCGGCTGGCGCCCCAGCTGCATTTCGCTCCGGACGAGGAGCTCGAGCGCGGCAATCGCCTCGACGACCTGATCGGCCGGGCCGTCCGTGACGACAAGGCGCGCCACGTCGATGACCACGAGCCGGACGCTCCCCCCGCCGCGGCGGGCGAAGACGACGATCTCGCGCATTACGACAGCGATCTCGACGACGAAGCCGGCGACGAACGCCCTTGAGCACGACCGGCACGGGACCCGCCACCCCGGCACGCCGGCGCTGGCGGGCGGTGGACGGCATCGTCCTGCTCGATAAACCGCAGGGACTCACTTCCTCGCAGGCACTGCAACGCGTGCGCCGCCACCTGCAGGCCGAGAAAGCCGGTCATGCCGGCACGCTCGATCCCATGGCCAACGGCATGCTGCCGCTCTGTTTCGGCCAGGCGACCAAGGCTTGCGGCACGCTGCTCGGCCGGCGCAAGGCGTATCGCGCCACGGTGCGGCTCGGCGTCGCGACCGACACGGGCGATGCTGCAGGGCAGCCTGTTGCCGAGGTCGAGGTGCCGGACTTCGACGCGGACCGGCTCGAGCTGGCGCTCGCCGCGTTGCGCGGCGCACGGCTCCAGGTCCCGCCGATGTATTCCGCGCTGAAGCGCGACGGACGACCCCTCTATGAGCTGGCCCGGCAGGGTATTGAAGTCGAGCGCGCGGCGCGCCCGATCACGATCGTGTCGCTGGTCGTGACCGGGCAGGGCGATCGTACCCTCGACATCGAGGTCGTCTGCTCCAAGGGCACCTATGTGCGGGTCCTGGCGGAAGAAATTGCCGAGGGCCTCGGCACGCGCGCCCACCTGGTCGCCCTGCGTCGGCTCTGGGTCGAGCCGTTCGAGGCGGCAGCCATGGTCACCCTCGCCGCAATCGAGGCGACTCCCGCGGCGGAGGCCGCTCACGCGCCCTGGCTCGCAGCCGTGGACGCGGCTTTTCCGGACGTGCCGGTCCTGGCGCTCGACGCCGGACAGGCGCTCCACCTGTGCCAGGGACGCTCGCTGCCTTGCCCGGCCGGCTTGCCGAGGGCCGCGCAATACCGGGCTTATGACCCTGCGGGACGCTTCCTCGGGCTGGTCGAGCCAGGGGCGGAGGGGCGGCTGCAGGTGCAGCGCCTCTTCGTGCCGGGAGCCGGCACGGGCGGAACCGGCCCAAAAACTTGAGTAAAAGGGTGCCGTGCAGCTAAGATGCGCGGCTCACAAAGGCAAACATTTCCAGGTTTCGAGGTCTTATCACCGATGGCACTGTCCACCGAGCGCAAATCCGAGATCGTAGGCGACTTCAAGCGCGGAGCAGCCGACACGGGCTCCCCCGAAGTCCAGATTGCATTGCTCTCCGCCCGCATCAACGGTCTGGGCGAACACTTCACCGCGCACAAGCGCGACCACTCGTCGCGCCGCGGGCTGCTGAAGCTCGTCACGCAGCGCCGCAAACTCCTCGACTACCTGAAGGACAGCGACCCGTCGCGCTATCAGGAAGTCGTCGCACGGCTCGGCTTGCGCCGCTGACCGTCGCCTGCGTGTCCGGCCCGCCTTGCGGGCCGGTTTCGTTTTCGCCCCTCGTCGGGCCACCGCACTCATTCGGACACCTCTAACCGTGAACGTCCACAAGACCAGCTTCCAGTACGGCCCCCACACCGTCTCGATCGAAACCGGCCGTCTCGCCCGCCAGGCCGACGGTTCCGTTCTTGTTGCCATGGGCGACACCGTGGTGCTCGTCACCGCAGTCGGCCGTCGCGAAGCGCAGCCGGGCAAGGATTTCTTTCCGCTCACCGTCAACTACATCGAGAAGACGTACGCCGCGGGCCGCATCCCGGGCGGATTCTTCAAGCGCGAAGGCCGTCCTTCCGAGAAAGAGACGCTGATCTCGCGCCTGATCGACCGCCCGATCCGTCCGCTCTTCCCCGAGTTCTTCTTCAACGAAGTGCAGGTGGTGGCGACGGTCGTCTCGCTCGATCCGGAAATCGATTCGGACATTCCCGCGATGCTCGGCGCGTCCGCTGCGCTTGCCATTTCGGGCATCCCGTTCAAGGGCCCGATCGGTGCCGCGCGCGTAGGCTACATCGAAGGCAAGTACCAGCTGAACCCCACGACCAAGGACATGAAGGTCTCGGACCTCGACCTCGTCGTGGCCGGCACGGCCGACGCGGTGCTGATGGTCGAATCCGAAGCCGAACTGCTGTCCGAGTCCGTGATGCTCGGCGCCGTCGTGTATGGCCATGAGCAGATGCAGGTGGCCATCAACGCGATCCGCGAACTCGCGGCAAAGACGGCCAAGCCGTCGTGGGACTGGCAGGCGCCGGCGCTCGACGCCGAGCTCGCCAGGGCTGTCGCGGCGCAAGCGGAGGCCGAACTGGTCAAGGCCTACCAGGTCACCGAGAAGCAGGCGCGCCACACGCGCGTCGGCGAGATCAAGAAGGCACTGGTCGAGTCGCTGGCCACCGGCGACGGTGCCAAGTACCAGCCGCGCCAGGTCACGGACGAACTCGGCCGCCTCGAATACAACATCGTCCGTCGCCGCATCATCGCGGGCGAGCCGCGCATCGACGGCCGCGACATGCACACGGTGCGCAAGATCACCGTCGAGACGGGCGTGCTGCCCCGCACCCACGGCTCGGCGCTGTTCACGCGCGGCGAGACACAGGCGCTGGTCACGACCACGCTCGGCACCGGCCGCGACGCGCAGATCATCGATGCGCTCGCCGGCGAGCGCAAAGAGCCGTTCATGCTGCACTACAACTTCCCGCCGTTCTCGGTCGGCGAGACGGGCATGATGGGTTCGCCCAAGCGGCGCGAAATCGGCCACGGCAACCTGGCCCGCCGCGGCGTGTCGGCAGTGATGCCGGACATGACGACGTTCCCGTACATCATCCGCATCGTGTCCGAGATCACCGAATCGAATGGTTCGAGCTCGATGGCCTCGGTCTGCGGCACCAGCCTGTCGCTGATGGACGCGGGCGTGCCGCTCAAGGCGCCGGTGGCCGGCGTCGCCATGGGCCTCGTGCTCGAAGACGGCAAGTTCCAGGTCCTCACCGACATCCTCGGTGACGAAGACCACCTTGGCGACATGGATTTCAAGGTGGCCGGTTCCGCCACGGGCATCACTGCCCTGCAGATGGACATCAAGATCGAGGGCATCACCAGGGAAATCATGCAGGTCGCGCTGGATTCGGCGCACAAGGCCCGCCTGCACATCCTCGGCGAGATGAACAAGGTGCTGTCGAGCGCACGCCCGCAGATGTCCGAGTGGGCGCCCACGATCATCACCATGAAGATCGATCCGGAGAAGATCCGCGAAGTCATCGGCAAGGGCGGCGCCGTCATCCGTGCGATCACGGAAGAGACGGGCACCACGATCGACATCGAGAACGACGGCACGGTGAAGATCGCTTCCGTCTCCGGCGCGCAGGCGCGCGAGGCGCAGCGTCGGATCGAACTGATCACGGCGGACGTCGAAGTC
>JBAVJR010000082.1:0-3014 GCA_049687855.1 Steroidobacteraceae bacterium
ACGTCGAGACCTTCCGGCCTGTCGCCGATGAAGAACAGCAGCCCGCGCGGATTGCGCGCGAGCCAGTCGTCGAGTTCGGACTTGCGCAGCACGTCGCACGACGGGTGCGAGGCCAGTGCGTCGATCACGCCACTCATGCGCTGGACTCCCCGGTTTCTTCGTCCCCGCGATCCTTAGCCGCGGCGCGGATCGCCAGGAATCGCTCGTCGCCCAGGCGGCACGCAACGTCCGCTGCCGGGCGACCGGATTCGTAGAGCCCTTGCCGCAGCGCGCTGATCACGACGTCGCGTTCGGGACGGCCGGCGCGCGCGCGCACCTCGACGCCCCAGCGACGCAGTTCATCGATGCCGAGCTGCAGCGCGTCGGGAATCTGCGACTGCACCCGCTCCGTGAGGCTGCCGCCGTAGTCCGCGAGCTCGACGGGCTTGATGCCGACCACGGTGAAATGCGCAGGCTTGTGGTTGAGCAGCTCCAGGCTCGCCAGGATGTCGTTCATCCCGACCTGGTGCAGGCTCATCTTGTTGCCGCCCATGAGCGCGGGAATCTCGTCGTCGCGCGCCACGATCAGCGTGCCCGGCTCGCCGCGGTGCGCGACGGCGTCGAACAGCAGCACGTGGGTGGTGTCGAGCAGCAGCGGCACGAGGGCCAGCCCGAGCGTGCCGCCGTCCATGAGGCCGACGTCCGGGGGCAGGTCCCAGCCTTCGCCGAGCGCTTCGACGCAGCGAACGCCGAAGCCTTCATCGGCCCACAGCAGGTTGCCGACCCCGAGGACCACGATGCGGCGTTCTGGCGCCGCAGATTCATCAGTCATCGTCACTCCCGCTCGTCTTCCGTGGCACCAGGCGGTGCACTATTCGATGCACTTGGATAGTGTCTAAAAGTATAACGGGACCGAAGGATTCCGGGCGACGATCGCCCTCGTCCCGCGGTCCCGTTACTGAGCTGTCGAAGGGCTTGCGCCCTGGTTCAGCGGTAGAACCTCCAGCCACTGATCATCGAACTGATCGTCGTCTGGCGGTGCGTCATGTCCTCGCGGATCGCCATGTACATGTGGACGATCGAGAAGATGATGACGACCCACATGGCGACATGGTGCCACGTGTGCACGGTCATCGAGTCGCCGAGGACCCCGAAGACCCAGCCGAACACCGTGTACCAGCCCGTCTGGACGCCCGCGCCTTCCGCATAGAGGGCAAACCCGGTGAACAGCAGCACGAACATCGGCAGCACGAACATGAAGAACATCGCGATGTGCGCGAGCGGATTATGGCCCACGTACTCCTTCGGCTTGCCGATGAACAGGTACCAGCCGATCTCGGCGAAGATGTCCTTCCACCAAGCGATGCTCCAGAACGGAATCCAGAAGATCTGCCGGGCATGCTTGCCGCCGAACAGCAGGCGGTACAGCCGCAGCACGAACGCCACGCCGAGGATCATCCCCGCCGCGAAGTGCGTGAAGCGGATCCAGCCGAACAGGTAGTGCTCATGAGCTTCGCCGCCAACGGAGGGCAGCGGCGAGCTGATGAAATACCCGGTCACGCACAGCACGACGATGGCCAGCGCAGTCACCCAGTGCCAGATGCGGATGGCCGCGTCGTACACGTACACGGGACCCGGTTGCACGCCGGCCGCAGGCAGGATCGCCTCGCCGAAGTGCCCTTCCCGCACCCTGTTGGGCAGCGGGGTCGAAGGGTGATACATCTTGCTCATGACATCACTCCCTTACCGGACCTTGACGCTCGTGACCTCGTTGCCCTCCATGTCGAGCACGTGCGTCGCGCACGCCAGGCATGGATCGAAGCTGTGGATCGTGCGCAGGATCTCGAGCGGCAACTCAGGGTCGTGCATCGGCGTGTCGAGCAACGCGGCCTCGTACGCTCCGATCTTGCCTGCCGGGTCACGCGGGCTCGCGTTCCAGGTCGTCGGCACGACGCACTGGTAGTTCTTGATCTTCTTGTCTTCGATGTCGATCCAGTGGCACAGCGCGCCGCGCGGGGCTTCGACGAACCCATGGCCCCTGGCCGACTTGGCCCAGGTAGACGGCTCGAAGTTGTCCATGTTCGCGGTAGTCGTGTCGCCCGCCTTGATGTTGGCGAGCAGCTTGTTGAACTCGTCCTTCAGCTTGTGCGCCGCCCAACTGCACTCGAGGCCGCGGGCCGCGGTACGACCGAGCGTCGAGAACAGCGCCGTGACCGGCACGCCGCCGAGCTTCTGTAGCACCATGTCGGTGGGCTCCTTGAACTCGGGGATACCCTTGACGTAGCCGATCACGTAGCGCGCGAGCGGGCCGACTTCCATCGCGTGGCCCTTCCAGCGCGGCGACTTGACCCACGAGTACTTCGCGGACTCGTCGAACGCTTCGACACGCGTCTTGGTGCCCTTGGCGCCGCCGATGTCGAAGTTCGGGACGGTTTCGCCTTCGTACGGATGCAGGCCCTTCTGCTCGTCGCCGTACTTGTACCAGGAGTGATTGACGAACTCCTGCACCTGGTCGAGCGCATCGAGGTCGATGTCCTGGATCTCGTTCAGGTTGCCATCGACGATCGCGCCGCGCGGCATCATCAGGTTGCCCGGGCTGTAGTCGTTGGCCTTGATCGGCAGGTCGCCGTACGACATCAGGTACTTCGACGACAGGCCGCCGCCGATCGCGGCCCAGTCCTTGTAGAAACCGGCAATCGCGATCAGGTCGGGGATGTAGACGTTGTCGATGAACTCGATGGTGCGGTCGATGATGCTGCCGACCAGATTCAGCCGTTCCATGTTGATCGCGCCGACTGCGCCCGCCGCGTCCATGTTGATCGGCGACGGCACGCCGCCCACCAGCCAGTTCGGGTGCGGGTTGCGGCCGCCGAAGATCGCCTGGATCTTGACGATTTCCTTCTGGAAATCGAGCGCTTCGAGGTAGTGCGCGACCGCCATCAGGTTCGCCTCGGGCGGCAACTTGTACGCCGGGTGGCCCCAGTAGCCGTTGCGGAACGGGCCGAGCTGTCCCGACTCGACGAACTTCTTCAGGC
>JBAVJR010000083.1:0-2775 GCA_049687855.1 Steroidobacteraceae bacterium
GCATCCGCCGCGCGATTGACCCTGACCACCGTGTTGATGGCGTTGGTCGGGTCGGGCTGCAGCGAGGAATCCTCGGCGCCGTTGAAGCCGGTGAGCGTGTAGACGACGCCGGCGGAGTCGAAGGTGATCGACGTGAAGCTGGCACTGACTGTCACGGCGGCCGTCCCGGTCGTGCCGGATGCCGTGTGCGTGGCCGTGATTGTCGCCGCTCCCTCGGCCACTGCAGCCACTATGCCTGCGGCGTCCACGGTCGCGACGGTCAGGTTGGAAGAGACGAACGTGGAACCGGCAGTGACAGGACCGGTCGTCGTGTTGTTGTAGGTCGCGGTGACAGTCAGCGCCTGCGTGGCGCCCACCGTGAGGGCATTGGTCGCGGGACTCACGACGATCGCGACGACCCGCAACGGGGCGACCGTTACCGCCGTCGTGGCTGTCTTGCCCGACGCGGTGTGCGTCGCCGTGATCGTCGCGTTCCCGGCGGCGACTGCGGTCACGTAGCCGGTACTGGAATCGACCGCCGCGATGGCCGGGGCAGATGAAACAAAGGTCGAGCCGAAATTGACGATGTATGTAGAGTCGTCGCTGTAGGTCCCGGTGACAGTCAATGCCTGAACGCCGCCGATCTCCAGGCTCACAGCGCTGGGCGTGACTGCGATGGCAGTGATATCCGCGACCTTGGGTGCGTCGGGATCGGAAGGCTGACACCCCACGAGGATGAGGCCCAGGCAGGCCGCGAGGACGAGCAGAGAGCTCTGCTTGATGACGGTCATGTGGTGTCTCCCGCTACGGTATGCGATGCGACGCGAGGAGTCGCTTCCGCCGCGACCGGCGCAGCTAGGTCTCGCTTCACGAAAGCGCTTTCAAAGCCGAATTTACACAGCAGTCGTCGTCCCTGTCAATCGATCCGGCGTGACCATCATTGCTGCAGAGCGGCAACCGTCCTACGCGGTCTGACGGTGGCGCAGGAGTTCCGGATAGCGCGACCGCATGACCCGCTTGGGTTCCCGATCCACCGTGAACAGTCCCCAGTGCTTTTCGGGCTCCATTGGATCCGGCGAACCCTTCCAAGGCTCATCGAACGCCTCGAACACGAAAGTCAGGATGCCCTCGCGGCCCGTCCAGTCCATCAAGTCCGCGTAATAGATCGCCTGCAGCTCCTCGGACGTGTTCTCCGGGCAGATGCCGCGGCCGTTGGAGTTCGTGGCCCAGCCGGCCTCAGAGATGACTACCGGCTTGTCCGGGTACAGGCCGGCGACGCTGTGATAGTTCTCCTTGGAGTAATGGAGCGCGTCGTGCACGTGCTTGTACTCCCACACCGGGTAGGTGTGCAGCGAGATGAAATCCAGTTCGCGCACCAGCGGGCGAAGTTTTTCCTGCCACGGAACGTAGTTTTCGCAGAACGTCACCGGCTGCGGAACCCCGTGCTTCACGCGCCGGACGAGTTCGATCATGCGCTCGACTGGCACGAAATGATCGGTCCAGTCGACCGTGGCCTCGTTGCCCACGGCCACCGAAAACACGATGTCGTCGTGGAGCCGCGCGAGATCGATGAGCCGCTCGACCTCCGCGTCGTTCTCGGCGACATTGGCTTCCAGCTGCGCCTCGCTGCAGGTGACGCCCCAGGGGCAGCCGAAATTGTTCATTTCGGCCGCGAGATGGGCGCCAAGCATGACCTTGAAATCGAGGCGGTCGCGCCGGATCACGTCGAGCACGCGCTCGGCATGCAGGCTGCAGTCGTACAGGCGCAGCAGCCGCCAGTTCTTCTGCAGGATGTGGAGATCCTCGCGGATCTCCGCCATGGTCGGATAGATCTTCTCGGCCGGGCTCTGGCCGCGCCGGTAACCGGAGTAACAGATGGCGTTGCCGCGTGGAAGCTTGAGCATGACGATGCTGTCCCGGTGTCAGACGTACTTGGGCAAACCGTTCTTGTCCCACAGGCCCCAGTACGCACCGACGTCGCCCTCGGCGCCCACTTTCCAGGCCTCGTCGAACGCCTCGAAGTAGAAGACTTCGACTCCGTCCTGGCGGGCCCAACGGCACGTGTCGATGAAGTAGCGCATGGCGCCTTCCACCGACGGCACCGCTCCGTGGAATGTCGTGCCGGTATGCGGCCAGCCCGTCTCGCTGACGATCACCTTCTTGCCGCCGGCGACCGCGACGGTGCGCTGGTACATGCTCTGCATGTAGGCCATCGCCTGGTCGCGCGGACAGCCTTCCCAGAACGGGTAGCAGTTGGTGAGCAAGACGTCGCAGGCCGCCGTGACCTGCGGATGACGTTCGAACAGGTAGTACGCGTCGACGTACCCCACCGGCACGCCGGGCGGCACCGCCTGCTTGACGCGCTGCAAGTAGCCGAGCAGCTCATCCTCCGACATGTCCTCGCGCAGCAGTACCTCGTTGCCCACGGCGAGGATGTCTGCGTGCCCTGCACGCGCGAGTTCGATCGCCCCCGCGATCTCGCGCTCGTTGACCTCACGGTCCGTGCCGAGCCACGCGCCCACGAGGGTCTTCATGCCGAGCTCGTGCGCAATGCGCGGCGTCCGTTCGTGCCCGTCCGTGCAGGAGAAGCTGCGCACCCAGCGGGTGTACGGCCGGATGATCCCGAGGCGCGCGCGGATCTGGGCCTCGTCCACCAGCGAACCGGGCGACTGGCCCTCGAGGTACGGGCTGAAACACAATCCGTGCACGCCGGCGTGAAGTGCTGCCGCGAACTCGCCGGCCAGGTCGGCGAGTTCCTGGGATGAGAGCGCCGCCGGAACCGGCTCGGCGCCGGAC
>JBAVJR010000084.1:0-2286 GCA_049687855.1 Steroidobacteraceae bacterium
GACTTGCTGCGCAGCAGTTCCATGCCCGCGTGGAAGTAGGCGATGCCCTGGCTGAACGCATTCAGCGCCGCAGCCAGGATCTGCACGCGCGCGCGCTCGGCGGTCGACGTGCCGAGCGGCAACTTGAGGGCGTTCAGGTCGTAGAGCGTCTGGTTGTCGTGGTTCTCGACGTAGTTGACCACTTCTGCCGGCGATGTCACGTATCCGGCGGGTTGGCTATCCCCGTACGGCATCTGCGCGAGTGGCAGTTCGTGGCCGTCGAACGTGGGCAGTCGGAAGTTGCGCAGCGATCCCGCAAGTCCGACCCGCACCATATCCGCTGTTCGCATCAGGTCGATCACGGTCACGTCGGCGCGGGCGTCAGCGTTGCGGTCGTAGTGCAGTCCGTTGACGTAGCCCTGCAGGCTCACCTGGCGCGCATCGTTGTCGCCGGCCCCGCCGCCGCGGATCGCGTCACGCGCGCGGTCGCTGAAAGTGCCGATGCCGCTGCCGTTGAGCGACAGCTGCGAGGCCTGCACGAAGCGCGCGCCATCGGCGACTTCGCCGAAATTCCAGCCTTCGCCGATCAGCAGCACGTCGCGCCCGGTCGCGTCGTTGACGCGCGCGCGCAGTTCCTCCATCGCCGCGCGGGGCTGGTGACCCATCAGGTCGAAGCGAAACGAGTCGATCCCGTAGTCGCGCGCCCAGGTCACGGCGGAGTCGATCATCAGCTTCGCCATCATGCGATGTTCGGTTGCGGTATTGGCGCAGCAGGTCGAGGTGGCGACGCGGCCAGCCGCGTCCAGGCGGTGGTAATACCCCGGCACGATGCGATCGAGCACGGACCAGCGGTCCTGCCCGGACGCATACGTGTGGTTGTAGACGACATCCATGCCCACGCGCAGGCCGGCGCGGTGCAGCGCCTGCACCATGCGACGAAACTCGACGATGCGCACGGCGCCATCGGCCGCATCCGTCGCGTAGCTGCCCTCGGGCGCAGTGAAGTGCACGGGGTCGTAACCCCAGTTATAGCAGTCACGTGCGCTCATCGCGGCGACGGCCTGTTGCTGCGATTCGCTGTCTGGCGCGCCGGCAGGCGAGGGCGTGACGCAACCCTGTTCCGGCACCGAGCCGAAGTCGAACACGGGCAGCAGGTGCACGTCGGTGATGCCGGCCGCGGCGAGCGCCCGCAGGTGCCGCATGCCGTCGGTGCCGTCGAGGGTGAAGGCGAGGTACTTGCCGCGGTAGTCGGGTCGTGTCGTGGCGTCGCCGACCGAAAAATCTCGCACGTGCAGTTCGTAGATCACTGCATCGGTGGCTGCCTGCACGCGCTGCGGCGACTGCGTGCGGTCCCAGTCCGGTGGTTTGAGTCGCGGCGACTGCAGGTCCGCGACGTAGCTGCGCCGTGACTCAGCCGTCAGGCTGATCGAATAGGGATCCGTCACGCGGTTGCGCACGAGACCGACGCCGTCCACGTGCACGTCGACAACATACGTGTAGTAATCGCCGGAGAGATCGCGGTCGACGGCCGAGGACCAGACGCCGGTGTGCGCGTCGAGCTGCAGCGGCTGCAGCGACTGCGCCGGCCCGGTGCCTGCGTCGTGCAGGCATAGCGCCACGTTGCGTGCGGTCGGTGCCCACAGCGCGAACTTCGTGCGATCCGGCGCGATCATTACGCCGAGTTGCGCGTTAGTGGCATCCGCGTACAGCTCGTCGAGCGCCCCCGGTGCCTGCAGGCGCGTTGCGCGCATCACCCGGCCGTCTGCGTCTTCCTGCACCAGCAGCAGCTGCCCTTGATGGAGCTTGCGCAGGGCGGCGGCTTTCGCCTGGACCTGCAGCGTGATCCCTGCGGCGAGATGACGAAAGCCTCTGGCGACGGCAGGTGGCAACGCGCCCTCATGGGCCGCCAGATCCAGCGCGCCGTCGGCGCCACTTACCGGAAGGCCCGGCAGCGCAATGATTCGGCCGCTGACCGAATGGTGCAGCCGGAACCGCCCGCCGGGTTCGACGCCGGGCCAGCGCAGCAGCCGGGCATCGAGCCAGATTGCGCGCGCGTCGAGCAGTGCGGCCGCAGGTGCCGGTTGCAGCACGGTTGCGTGACCCGCCGCATCGCAGTCGGCCAGGGTCGGCGATGCCGTCGCGGACGTGGCCACCGCGGCGCACAACACGACACTGGCAAGCATCGATCGCAACGAGTCACCCTCTGCACCGGACGCGGCCATCATGCCACGCCGGCCACACGGTATGCGCCTGTCGCGGGACGATGGGTATTCCAGCTTGCTGCACGGCCGTCGCGTGCAACGCGAA
>JBAVJR010000085.1:0-6234 GCA_049687855.1 Steroidobacteraceae bacterium
ATGTTGTCGACGAAGAACAGCACGTCGCGGCCCTCGTCGCGGAAGCTCTCGGCGATCGTCAGTCCCGTCAGCGCGACGCGCAGACGGTTGCCGGGCGGCTCGTTCATCTGGCCGTAGACCATCGACACCTTCGAGTTCGGCAGGTTCTCGAGGTCGACGACCTTCGAGTCGGCCATCTCGTGATAGAAGTCGTTGCCCTCGCGGGTGCGCTCGCCGACGCCGGCGAACACCGACAACCCCGAGTGCGCCTTCGCGATGTTGTTGATCAGCTCCATCATGTTGACGGTCTTGCCGACGCCGGCGCCGCCGAACAGGCCGACCTTGCCGCCCTTGGAGAACGGGCAGATCAGGTCGATGACCTTGATGCCGGTCTCCAGCAGCTCGGTCGACGGCGACAGCTCGTCGTAGCTCGGCGCCTTGCGGTGGATCGACGCCGTGCTCTCGTGGCTGACCTCGCCCCGCTCGTCGATCGGGTTGCCGAGCACGTCCATGATGCGGCCGAGCGTGGCCTTGCCCACCGGCACCATGATCGGCGCGCCGGTGTTGCCGACCACCATGCCGCGGCGCAGGCCGTCGGAGGAGCCGAGCGCGACCGTGCGCACGATGCCGTCGCCGAGCTGCTGCTGCACCTCCAGCGTCAGCGCGCTGCCTTCCATCTTCAGTGCGTCGTAGATCCGGGGCATCTGGTCGCGCGGGAACTCCACGTCGACCACCGCGCCGATGCACTGGACGATCTTGCCTTGAACTCGCATCTTCTTTCCTTCGCTTCCTGGATCGGGGTCAGACCGCCGCGGCGCCGCCGACGATCTCGGAGAGTTCCTTGGTGATCGCGGCCTGGCGGGTCTTGTTGTAGATGAGCTTGAGCTCGGCGATCAGGTTGCCGGCGTTGTCGGTGGCGGCCTTCATCGCGACCATGCGCGCACTCTGCTCGCTGGCCATGTTCTCGGCCACCGCCTGGTAGACCAGCGCCTCGATGTAGCGCTTGAGCAGCTCGTCGATGACGGTGGGCGCGTCGGGCTCGTACAGGTAGTCCCAGCCGTAGTGCGCCTTCTCGGCCGCGCTCTGCGCGAGCCGCTCGGCGCCCAGCGGCAGCAGCGGCTCGACCTTCGGCTCCTGCCGCATCGTGTTGATGAAGTCGGTGTAGCAGAGGTAGACGCGGTCGAGCCGGCCTTCGACGAAGGCGTCGAGCATCACCTTGACGGGGCCGATCAGCCGCTCGAGCTGCGGCGCGTCGCCGAGCTGCACGACGTGGCTGACGACGTTGGCGCCGATGCGGTTCAGGAACGCGTTGCCCTTGTTGCCGATCGCCACCGCCTGGATGGTGCCGCCGGCGCCCTGCACCTCGCGCATCTTGTTCGTGACGGCGCGCAGGATGTTCGTGTTCAGGCCGCCGCACAGCCCCTTGTCGGTGGTGACGACGATGAAGCCGACGCCATTCGCGTTGCCCTCGGTGCGCTGGTACGGGCTCCTGTACTCGGGGTTGGCCAGCGCCAGGTTGGCCGTGATGTTGCGAATCTTGTCGGCGTAGGGCCGCGCCTTGCGCATGCGCTCCTGCGCCTTGCGCATCTTCGACGCGGCGACCATCTCCATCGCCTTCGTGATCTTCTTGGTGTTCTCCACCGACTTGATCTTGCTGCGGATTTCCTTGCCGACGGCCATTCAGCAACTCCGGTTGTCGGGCGCGCTTCGGGGGCGGGCCATGTCCTCAGGCGAAGGACTTCTTGAAGGCCACGATGGCGCCGGAAAGCTCCTCCTCGGCGGCCTTGTCCATCGCGCGGTCGTGCTCGAGCTTGGCCAGCAGCGCGGCGTGGCTGGACTTCAGGTACTGGTGCAGGCCGTGCTCGAAGGGCAGCACCTTCTTGACGTCGAGGTCGTCGACATGGCCCTTGTTCACCGCGTACAGCGTGGCGGCCATCAGGCTGATCGGCAGCGGGCTGTACTGCGGCTGCTTCAGCAGCTCGGTCACGCGGGCGCCGCGGTCGAGCTGCTTGCGCGTCGCGGCGTCGAGGTCGCTGGCGAACTGCGCGAAGGCCGCGAGCTCGCGGTACTGCGCCAGGTCGGTCCGGATGCCGCCCGACAGGCCCTTGATCAGCTTGGTCTGCGCCGCGCTGCCGACGCGCGACACCGAGATGCCGGCGTTGATGGCCGGCCGGATGCCGGCGTTGAACAGGCTGGTCTCGAGGAAGATCTGGCCGTCGGTGATCGAGATCACGTTGGTCGGCACGAAGGCCGAGACGTCGCCGGCCTGCGTCTCGATGATCGGCAGCGCGGTCAGCGAACCGGTCTTGCCCTTGACCTCGCCCTTCGTGAAGGCCTCGACGTAGTCGGCGTTGACGCGCGCGGCGCGCTCGAGTAGCCGGCTGTGCAGGTAGAACACGTCGCCCGGATACGCCTCGCGGCCCGGCGGCCGGCGCAGCAGCAGCGAGACCTGGCGGTAGGCCCAGGCCTGCTTGGTCAAGTCGTCATAGATGATCAGGGCGTCCTGGCCGCGGTCGCGGAAGTACTCGCCCATGGTGCAGCCCGAGTACGGGGCGATGTACTGCATCGCCGCCGATTCGGATGCCGAGGCGGCGACGACGATCGTGTACGCCATCGCGCCGGTTTCCTCGAGCTTGCGCACCACGTTCGAGATCGTCGAGGCCTTCTGGCCGATCGCGACGTAGATGCAGATGAGGTCCTTGCCCTTCTGGTTGATGATCGTGTCGACCGCGACGGCGGTCTTGCCGGTCTGGCGGTCGCCGATGATCAGTTCGCGCTGGCCGCGGCCGATCGGCACCATCGCGTCGATGGACTTGAGGCCCGTCTGCACCGGCTGGCTGACCGACTTGCGGGCGATGACGCCCGGGGCCACCTTCTCGATGACGTCGAATTCCTTGGCGTCGATCGGGCCCTTGCCGTCGATCGGCTGGCCGAGCGAATTGACCACGCGGCCGATCAGCGCGGTGCCGACCGGCACTTCGAGGATGCGACCGGTGCACTTGACCGTGTCGCCTTCCGAGATGTGCTCGTACTCGCCCAGGATGACCGCGCCGACCGAATCGCGCTCGAGGTTGAGCGCGAGGCCGAACGTGTTCTTCGGGAACTCGAGCATCTCGCCCTGCATCGCGTCCTGCAGACCGTGGATGCGCACGATGCCGTCGGTCACCGACACGACGCTGCCGACGCTGCGTGCCTCGGTTGCGGCGGTGAAGTTCTGGATGCGTGCCTTGATCAGTTCGCTGATCTCAGAAGCCTTGATGGACATGTTGCCAATCCTCTGCGGGCCTGCCGCAATGCGCGGCGTGGGCCATTGATTCGTTTCCGGTCGTCAGCCAGTCGTCAGTTCGACGTCGAGCCGCTGGAGCTTGTTCGCAATCGAGCCGTCGATGAGCAGGTCGCCCGTGCGCACCACCGCGCCGCCGATCAACGCCGGATCGACAGTGCAATGCAACCGCACGTCGCGGCGCAGTCGTGCGCGCAGGGCGCCGGCGAGGCGCTCGCGCTGGGCGGCGTTGAGTTCGGCGGCAGACACGACCTCGACGTCGGCGACGTTCTGGTGCTCGGCCGCCAGCTCGTCGAAGTGCGTGGCGATCTCGGGCAGGTAGCCGATGCGGCCGTTCTCGGCGAGCAGGTCGAGCAACGCCCGTGCGTTCGCGTCGAGCGCGTCGCCGCAGACGTGCGCCACCAGCTCCTTGAGCTGCTGCTTGCGCACGCCGGGGCTGTTCTCGAACGCCTCGAACTCGTCGCTCGCGACGACCGTGCGCGCCGTTCCGAGCCAGCCCGACCAGGCGTCGAGCACGTTCTTGTCCCGCGCGTGCGCAAAAGCCGCCTTGGCGTAGGGTCTCGCTACCGTGGCTCTCTCAGCCATGCGTCGTTACTCCAGGTCCCGTGGTCGCGGTGCCGAGGCCCTCAGGCCTTGGCGCCCTCGATTTCGCGGGCCAGTTGCTCGATCAGGTCGGCGTGGGCCTTCGGGTCGATCTCGCGCTGCAGCAGGCGGGACGCGCCGGCCACGGCCAGGCTGGCCACGTCCTTGCGCAACTCGTCGCGGGCGCGGGACTTTTCCTGCGCTGCGTCGGCCCGCGAGCCGTCGACGATGCGCTTGCCCTCTTCCATGGCGGTCGAGCGCGCTTCATCGACGATCTCGACCTCGCGCTTGTGCGCCTGGTCGACGATCTTCTTGGCCTGGTCGCGGGCGGCGTTGACGATCACCTGGGCTTCCCCGTGGGCGTTCTGCAACTCGTTCTGGCCACGTTCAGCGGCAGCCAGACCTTCCGCGATCTTCTTCTGCCGGTCCTCGATCGCCTTGGTGAGAGGCGGCCAGATGAACTTCCAGGAGAACCAGATCAGGAAGAAGAACACCAGCATCTGGCCGAGCAGCGTCGCATTGATATCCATGACGACGTCCTCGCGTGGAGCCGGTTAGCCGAAACGGGCGAGCAGCGGGTTCGCGAACGCGAAGAACATCGCGAGCGCCACGCCGATCAGGAACGCCGCGTCGATGAGGCCGGCAAGCAGGAACATGCGGGTCTGCAGCGTCGGGATCAGTTCGGGCTGGCGGGCGGCCGCCTCGAGGAACTTCGAGCCCATGATGCCGATGCCGATGCAGGCGCCGATGGCGCCCAGGCCGATGATCAGGCCGAGTGCGATCGCGGTGTAGCTCTGGACCTGTGCGATGAGCGCGAGGTTTTCCATCTGAATCTCCTGGCGGAAAGTGCGGTTGCAATAAACGGGAAAGGAATGAAGGGATCGGCCGGCGCTGCCTCTAGTGGTGCTCGGTGGCCATCGCGGTGTAGACGACGGTGAGCATCGCGAAGATGAACGCTTGCAGCACGATGATCAGGATGTGGAAGATCGCCCAGCCGGTGCCCATGAGGAACTGGCCGAAGAAGCCGACGGTGCTGCCGATGGTCCACGTGAAGAAGCCGGCGCCGAGCAGCGCGATCAGCATGAACACGAGCTCGCCCGCGTACATGTTGCCGAAGAGTCGCATCGCCAGTGAGACGGGCTTCGACAGCAGCTCGACCAGGTTCTGCTGGAAGTTCGGGATCCACAGCAGCGGGTTGCCGCCGAACGGCGCGGGGAAGAGTTCGTGGACGTAGCCGCCCGCACCCTTGGCCTTGACGCTGTAGAAGAGCACGACGGCCAGGACCGTCAGCGACATCGCGAACGTCGTGTTGGCGTCGGCCGTGGGCACGACGCGCCAGTAATGGATGCCGAACAGGCTCGCGACCTTGCCGGGAAGGTCGAGCGGCAGCAGGTCCATCGCGTTCATCAGCAACACCCACACGAAGATGGTGAGGGCTAGGGGAGCCAGGAACGAGCGATCGAGGTGAAACACTTCCTTGACGGTGGAGTCGACCGCGTCGACGACCATCTCGATGAACGCCTGCCACTTGCCGGGGACGCCGACAGTGGCCTTGCGCGCCGCCGAATGGAAGATCGCAAGCGTGACCAGGCCCAGCAGCACCGACATGAAGATCGTGTCGACGTGCAAGGACCAGAAGCCCTCGCCGACCTTGAGGTGGGTCAGGTGATGGGCGATGTACTCGGTGCTGTTCGCGGGACCTGCGGCGTGCTCAGCGGCGGACATTGTCTGGTTCCACTCCAACCGGACGAACTATTGTTTCTGCGCGGGCTCGCCCAGGCGAGCCGCCCCAAACCAGTACCCGAAGAACGTCGCCACGTACGCTGCAAGCAGCGGCACCGCCGCGACGTTCGGCAAACTGAACGCGATCACCAGCATCGCGATGGTGAAGCCGACCTTCACCAGCCACCCCAGGAAAAACCCGATCGTGGCCCGCACCAGCGTCGCGCCTTCGCCGTGCCGCAGCATCGCGAAGGCCATCAAGCTCGTCGCCGCCACGCCGATGCCGGCTCCCAGCAGCGCCGATGCGCCCGCACGGGAACCGTCGATCGCGAAACACACGGCCGCGACGATCACCCCGAGCAGGACCTGACCCAGCACGACGGCCAGCGCCTGGCGCCGGCCTTTCTGCACGTCGAGGTTGCTCAAGGCCCCATCCAGTTTCCGGGCAACAAAAAAGCCACTTCATGCCGGTTGGCCGGCCACGGGTGGCGTTGGAATCCGTTACCCGGGCGAGCTCACGCCGAAGCGCGGCTTCCGGAAAGGCGCGGCAGTATAGGGACCTTTTTGCAGTGCTTCAAATCCGCATCTGCCGCGGCGAAAGTGATTAGTGAATAGTGAGTAGTGATTAGTTGGAACGCAGGCTGATGCAGTTGATTCATCCGACCATT
>JBAVJR010000086.1:0-2211 GCA_049687855.1 Steroidobacteraceae bacterium
AATCGCCCTGCAGCTGATAGCGCTCGCTGGTGTCGCCCGCGCTGTCGTCGGTAAGGTTGACCGAGCCGTCCAGCGTCCATTCGCGCACGCGAGTGCGCGACGACAGGCCGCCCGCGAGATCGATGCTGCTGCGGTTGTTCGCCTTGGCGGCATCGAGGCCGGCGCTGATATAGCCGTCGAGCCGGTCGATGATGTCGCCGCCCTCGATCGGCTGGGCGCGCACGACGACGGCCATGTCGACCGCCACCGCCGGCTCGTCGACCGAGCGCGCTATCTGCAACGTGGAATCGTCAGCGCCCGCGACCAGCTGGCCGTAGTATCGGGTGCCGTCGGTGCGTTCGAGCAGCAGGTACTGGCTGGACTGGAGGCTCGCGATCTTGTCCCACTCGACATAGATCGTGCCCATGTGCTCGGTGCTGAGCTTCAGCCGGTTGTACTCCAGGGATTTCACTTCACCGGTGATCTTGTCGCCGTTGACGAGCACTACGATGTCGGTCTTCGGCGCGGCCGACACCGAGCTGGAACAGGCAAAGAGCGATGCCAGCAGCAGTAACCAAGCCGCCCATGCACCAGGCAGCGCATTGCCCCGGCTCGCTTGCCGGCGCTGCGACGAAGAAATCATGGCCCGACGCTCCCTGAATTCGATTGCACCTATGTTACCGCGCGCTTCGCGCCCGCGAATCAGTGCTTGAGTCTGGTATCTCGCGCGACTCTATTGGATGCTACAAGGATAATCAGCCCAGCGAGGAAGGGAAGAAATGGCGAAGCAGGCAGGACGCACGGCCCCAGGCCGGACCGAAGCAGTTACGGCGACCGAACTCAGGCAGATCGATGCGTACTGGCGCGCCTGCAATTACCTGGCGGCCGGCATGATCTACCTGCGCGACAACCCGTTGCTGCGCGAACGGCTGCGGCCGGAACACGTGAAGAGCCGGCTGCTTGGCCACTGGGGCGCAAGTCCCGGCCTCAGCTTTACCTACGTGCACGTGAACCGCCTGATCCGGAAGTACGACCTCGACGCGATCTTTCTCGCCGGACCAGGACACGGCGCCCCCGGCGTGCTGGCGCCTGTCTACCTCGAGGGCACCTACGCCGAGATCTACCCCAACAAGGGCGAAGACATAGAAGGCATGCGGCAATTCTTCAAGGAATTCTCGTTTCCCGGGGGCATCGGCAGTCACTGCACGCCCGAAACCCCGGGATCGATTCACGAGGGCGGCGAGCTCGGCTACAGCGTGTCGCATGCATTCGGTGCGGCATTCGACAATCCGGACCTGCTCGTAACCGTCGTCGTCGGCGACGGTGAGTCGGAAACCGGTCCGCTCGCAACCGCCTGGCACTCGAACAAGTTCCTGAACCCGGTGCGCGACGGCGCCGTGCTGCCCGTGCTGCACCTTAACGGCTACAAGATCAACAACCCGACGATCCTCGCGCGCATTTCGCACGAGGAACTCGACAGCCTGTTCCGCGGTTACGGTTGGACCCCGCATTTCGTCGAAGGCGACGACCCAATGACCATGCATGCACTCATGGCCGCAACGATGGAGCGCTGCGTGCTGGAGATCCGTCGCATCCAGGCGGAGGCGCGCCGCACCGGCAAGGCAGTGCGCGCACGGTGGCCCATGATCGTGCTGCGCAGCCCCAAGGGCTGGACGGGACCGAAGACGGTGAATGGGCATGCCGTCGAGGGCTACTGGCGCGCGCACCAGGTGCCGCTGTCGGACGTGCGCGACAACCCGGCGAACCTCAAGCTGCTGGAAACGTGGCTCAAGAGTTACCGCCCGCAGGAACTGTTCGACGCGAACGGCCAACTGGTCCAGGAGCTCAAGGCATTGTCGCCGCAGGGCCGGCGCCGCATGAGCGCCAATCCGCACGCCAACGGCGGTCAGTTACGCCGTCCACTGCGCATGCCTGATTTCCGGGACTTTGCCGTTGCGGTCAAGAGGCCCGGCGGGTCGGAGGCCGAGAACACGCGCCGGCTCGGTGAATTCCTGCGCGACATACTCAAGCTCAACCTCGACAACTTCCGGGTGTTCGGCCCGGACGAGACGACGTCGAACAAGCTCGACGCGGTGTACCAGGCGAGCAAGAAGACCTGGCTCGCGGACTACCTGCCGGTGGACGCCGACGGCGGCGAGCTCGCATCCGACGGCCGCGTCATGGAGATGCTCTCCGAGCACACGCTCGAGGGCTGGCTCGAAGGCTACCTGC
>JBAVJR010000087.1:0-2452 GCA_049687855.1 Steroidobacteraceae bacterium
CAACTGGTATCGCGCCAACCTGCGTCGCGTGCTGTTTCGCCCCTGGGAGAACTGCGCCGTGCCGACGCTCGGCGTCTGGAGCAGCGGCGATCATTTTCTCGCCGAGGACCAGATGCGCGATTCGGAACGGCGCATGCAGGCGCCCTGGCGTTACGAGCGCATCGAACGCGCGGGACACTGGTTGCCGCTCGAGCAGCCGGACCGCGTCGCGGAACTTGCGTTGCAGTGGTTCTCAGGACACTAGACCGCCAGCATCACCGCATCATCGGCATCGCCGATCGCCTCGGCCAGCACCGCCGACTGCCCGACTCGTGGCGACTCTCTCACAGGTAGGGCGAGAACAGCCGCGCCAACCCGTCGCGCAGCCGGACCGGAAAAGTCCGGCTCTCGAGCTCGGCGAGGTCGAGGGGCCGGGAATTCGCAAGCTTCGCGTCGATGATCGCGTCGAGCCGCGCCGCGAGGTCGCGGTCATAGCACTCGAGGTTGTACTCGAAATTGAGCCGCAGGCTGCGGGCGTCCCAGTTCGTCGAACCGACGAGCGACCACGTGCCGTCCACGACGAACAGCTTGGTATGGTCGAACGGCGGCGGCGCAAGGTAGATGCGGCAGCCCTTCTCGATCAGCTCGGGCAGTTGCGGCGTCATCGCCCAGTCCATCAGCGGCACGTTGCTGCGGCCAGGCAGCACGATGTCTACCTCGACGCCGCGCAGTGCGGCCACCTGCAAAGCGCGTAACAGTACGCTGTCCGGCAGGAAGTACGGCGTGACGATCCGGGCGCGGCGCGTTGCGACGCTGAGCGCTCCCACGATGATCTGCAGCAGGTTGTCGAGGTCGGCGTCCGGGCCGTCCGGCACCCCGCGCGCCGCCACCGAGCCGCAGCCCTCCGCCGGTGAAAACCAGCGCTCGCCGCCGAGTCGTTCACCGGTGCTGAAGGCCCAGTCGATCGCGAATGCACGCTGCATGTCGGCGACGACCGGTCCGTCGACCCGGAAATGCAGGCATCGCACCGGATGGGCGGGGCGGCGAGCAAGCCAATGACCCGCACGGATATTGATGCCGCCGGTGAAGCCGACGCGCCCGTCCACGACGAGGATCTTGCGGTGGTTGCGCAGATTCGCGTACTGGAAGAGGCGTGGTATGCGGGTCGGCAGAAACGCGGCGACAGGCACCCCGGCCGCGCGCAGCACTCGGATCATCGTCGGCCGCGTGTAGCGCGCGCCCACGTCGTCGATGAGCACCCTGACCTCGACGCCACGACCTCGGGCGCGCACCAGCGCCTCCTGGAATGCACGGCCGGCATGATCGTTGCCGAAGATGTAGGTCGAGAGGGTAACCGACGTCCGAGCCGCGTCGATGCTCGCCAGCATGGCCGGGAACGCCGCATCGCCATCCTGCAGCGGTTCAATGCGGTTGCCGTCCAGCAAGGGGTTGCGCGTTACGCGCTCGCCCAACCGGTCCAGGCCGGCGAATCCGGGATAGCGTGCGTCGAGCGCCTCGCGCTGTATCGCGCCGAACCGGGACACGCATGCATCGCCGTGAGCGGCAGATTCGACCCTGCGGTTCATTGCAGTCGCGGAGCGGCGGATGCGATTGATTCCGAGGAGGAAATACGCAAGGGCGCCGACGACCGGCACGAGCCACGCAAGCCCGACCCAGCCGATGATGGCCGGCACGTGGCGCTTGCGCAGCACTGCATCCACGGTAACCCAGGCAGCCCCGATGACGTATGCCACCCATACGACGATGGGCCAGAGAGCCGCAACGCCCGCGACGATCCCGTGCTGCATGGTTCAGTGAGTTGTCCGCGCCGTTGCCCTGCGAGCTGCGCAGTCTAACCGACCACTGACCCCTAACCCCTCGGATAAACGCGCCGAGTCGCGTACGCCGCCTTGAGCTCCGCACCCAGGTACTCACGCAACGTCGAGAACACGCCGCGCGAGATGTCGGCGGGTTTCCCCTTCGCAAGTGCGAAGAGCTGGCAGTAGTACCAGGACTGCGCAGCGAACGCGTTGAGTGCCTTGGCTGCGACGCTCGAGCCCTGCGGTGACAGCCAGCCCCGCTCTCGCAATCGCAGGCGATCGTCGAGGTCTTCGATGCCGTCCCTGGCCCCGGCCAGCAACTGGCGCGGGAAATCCGGCATCCAGCAGAGCGGCCGCCCGAGCCCGATCACGTCGCAATCCCCCTCGCCCGGCGCAGCGCCGAGCGCGGCTGCCATGCCCGTGCGTGTGCGGAAACCGCCGGTGACCATCAACGGCATGCGGGCGACGCGGCGGATCGCCGTCGCATAGTCGAGAAAATAGGCTTCGCGCGCCCGCGTACTGCGACGGACGGGCATCGCATCTTCGGACCGGCCTTCGAAACCGATCAGGCGCGGCTGTTCGTACGTGCCGCCCGAGACCTCGAGCAGGTCGACGTTCTCGTCGTTCAGCCACGCGACGACCTGCAGGCACTC
>JBAVJR010000088.1:0-1712 GCA_049687855.1 Steroidobacteraceae bacterium
ACGGCAGGAAGGGTGGCCGACTACGCCCGCGACGCGCTGGCAGCCGAGGCGGCTTGCGTCGCTCTGGACCTCCCCCGGGTACTGGCGGGCACCGCGATCGAGCTCCACGCGCTGCAGTCGCTGCCTGAGCCGAGGCAACGCGCCGTGCTGCGCGCCTGGCTGGCCGGGCTCGGGCACCCGCCGGCGTCCGCACGGAGCCTGGCTGCCCTGCGGCGCGACATGACGATCGCGGCTGCGGATCGCATCCCCGAGACACGCTGGCCGGGCGTGGTGGTCCGTCGTTACCGCGGTCGCCTGCATGTCGAAGCCGCGGGAGCGGTCGAGTTGCACGAGGGTAGCTGGCCGACGGCTGGTGCCGAGGCCTACGCATGGTCCGCCGGGTCTTCGCTCGCTCTGCTGCCCGACGTCGGCGTTGGACTCAGTCGCGAGCGCCTGCCCGGGCGGCTCGATGTGCGCAGACGGACGGGCGGCGAGGCGTTCCTGCCCGCCGGAGGCGCACATCACCGCCCGCTGCGCAAGTGGCTGCAGGAGCACGACGTGCTGCCCTGGCGTCGCCAGGACCTGCCGCTGCTTTTCGCCGGCGACTGCCTGATCGCCGTGGCAGATCTTGGCGTCGCAGCGCCATTCGCCGCCCGCTCCGACGAGCCGTCGTGGCGCATCGTCTGGAATCGGCATGGCGCGGTGACCGAAGCCGACGTGCTCGCATCGAAGTGGCCAGGACACCCTCCGATCCGCTAGACTGCCCTCCCGTCGCGCTTCATGCGGCGGGGACTCCAATGACCAAATTCATCTGTGTGACCGGCGGTGTCGTTTCGTCGCTGGGCAAGGGCATTGCAGCTGCCTCGCTAGGTGCCATCCTCGAGGCGCGCGGCCTCAAGGTCGCCATGGTCAAGCTCGACCCGTACATCAACGTGGACCCGGGCACCATGAGCCCGTTCCAGCACGGCGAGGTCTTCGTCACCGACGACGGCACCGAGACCGACCTCGACCTCGGCCACTACGAGCGCTTCGTGCGCACGACCACGGGCCGCAACAGCAACTTCACGACCGGCCGCATCTACGAGCGCGTGATCGCGAAGGAACGTCGCGGCGATTACCTCGGCGCGACGGTGCAGGTCATTCCGCACATCACCGACGAGATCAAGCACTGCATCCGCATGGGTGCAGGCGATTCCGACATCTGCATGGTCGAGATCGGCGGCACGGTCGGCGACATCGAGTCGCTGCCGTTCCTCGAGGCGATCCGCCAGCTCGGCGTCGAGCTCGGCCGCAACAACGTGCTGTACATGCACCTGACGCTGATCCCGTACATCGCGACGTCGGGCGAGATCAAGACCAAGCCCACGCAGCACTCGGTGAAGGAGCTGCGTTCGATCGGCATTCAGCCCGACGTGCTGCTCTGCCGCTGCCAGGACCCGCTGCCGCCCGAGCATCGCCGCAAGATCGCGCTGTTCACCAACGTCGAGGAGCGGGCGGTATTCTCCGCGGTGGATGCCGACGACATCTACAAGATCCCTTCGCTCCTGCACGAGCAGCAACTCGACGACATCGTGTGCGAGAAGTTCGGCCTGCACGACCTGCCGGCAGCCGACCTCAAGGAATGGCAGCAGGTCGTGGCCGCCAAGGCCAGCCCGGACCTCACCATCAACCTGGCGATGGTCGGCAAGTACGTCAACCTGAAGGACGCCTACATCTCGCTCAACGAGGCACTG
>JBAVJR010000089.1:0-15059 GCA_049687855.1 Steroidobacteraceae bacterium
CACATGTCCGCGCAAGGGTGTCCAGATCGTGGGTCACCATCACCACCGTCAGGTTGAGCGTGCGGCGCAGGTAAAGGACCAGGTCGTCGAAGGCCGTGGCGGCGATCGGATCGAGGCCCGCGGTGGGTTCATCGAGAAACAGCAGCGCCGGATCGAGCGCCAGCGCGCGCGCCAGTGCCGCGCGCTTGGTCATCCCGCCCGACAGCTGTGCCGGGAACTTCGCGCCTGCATCGACCGGCAGCCCGACCATGCGCAGCCGCAGTTCGGCGAGGCTCTGCAGCGTGGCTTCCTCGAGCTCGAGCAACTCGACCACCGGCAGGATCACGTTCTCCGTCACGGTGAGTGACGTGAACAGCGCCCCATGCTGGAACGTGACGCCGTAGCGCTGCTTCACTGCACGCAGCTCGCGGTCCGACATGCGCGTGATGTCGTGCCCCTCGACCTCGACCACGCCGGAATCGGGCTTGCGCAACCCGAGCATGGTCTTCAGCAGCACGGACTTGCCGCTGCCGGAGCCGCCGACGATGCCGAACACCTCGCCCGCATGCACGTCGAACGACACGCCATCGTGCACGGTCTGCTGGCCGAAGCGATTGACCAGGTCGCGCACCGAGATGATCACCGCGGGAGTGGCGGCGCCCATCAGAAATCGATCTCGAGGAAGAAGATGGCGAACAGCGCGTCGGCAAAGATCACGAGGAAGATCGATTGCACCACGGCCACCGTCGTCAGCCGGCCGAGTTCGCGCGACGATTCGCGCACCTGCAACCCGCGCAACGTGCCCGTCAGGCCGATGAGCAACCCGAACACCGGCGCCTTCACGAGACCTGCCCAGAACGTCGTCGGCGCGATCGCCTCGTCGAGCCGCGTGAAGAACTGCGGCCACGGCAGGTCGATCAGGTAGCGCGTCAGCATCGCGCCGCCGAACAGCCCCATGAAGTCCGCAATGATGGTGAGCAGGGGCAGCGCGATGACGAGGCCGAGGACGCGCGGCAGCACCAGCACCTCGTACGGATCGATGCCCATCGACTCGAGCGCGTCGACTTCGTCGTTGAGTTTCATCACGCCGAGTTCGGCCGCGTAGGCGCTGCCCGTGCGGCCCGCGACCATGATCGCCGTGAGCAGCACGCCGAGCTCACGCAGTACGCCGAGCGCCACGATGTCGACGGTGTAGATCTCGCCGCCGTAGGGCCGCAACTGTTGCGCGCTGATGTACGCCGAAATCACGCTGATCAGGAAAGCGATCACGGCGACGACCGGCACGGCCTGGTAGCCGGTCTCGTAGGCGTGCCGCACGACCGACGGAACGCGCAGGTGCTTCCAGGAGCGCCAGGCCGAGCCCGCGGTGGTGATGAGCTTGCCGCCGTACGTCAGCGCCTCGTACCAGCTCTGGCCACGGACTTCGATGGCGCGGCCGAGCCGGACGAGTCCAGCCGGTTCCTGCGGGATCGGCGCGATGCCCGCGGTGCGCGCACTCGCGCCGTCGAGCAGCTCGTCGAGGTATGCGAAGTGCGCGGGCAGCGAGCCGCTCACCACGGGCGGCGTCGCCGCATCGGCGATGGCCCGCTTGAGAATCCAGGCCGGTCCGATGTCGAAACGGCCCGCCGCGGCAAGGTCGACGCTGCGCGATCCGGCCCCGGCCCATTCCCGCAAGGCAGTCTCGAGCATGACGAGATCGGCGGCGCGGCAGTCGCCGGCCAGCGCGAGCCGTCCCTCGGCGGAATCCACGCGGGCCTCGAATGCTGGGGATTGCGGCATGATGGCAGCTGTCCGGACGTGTGCAACCGGTCAGGGCGGCTGGTGGATCTCCACGGGCGGGAATGCCTCGCTGGAATGCTAGCATCGGCGCATCCGCCGCGTGAGGCCCGATGGCGCACGACTTTCTCAGCCAGATCCTGATCCTGCTCGCCGGCTCGCTGCTCGTGCTGAGCCTGGTGCGCCGTTTCAAGCTGCCGCCGATCCTTGGCTACCTGCTGGTCGGCATGGTGCTCGGGCCACATGCACTCGGCCTCGTGCCGAACGACACGCCCGTGCAGGTACTCGCCGAAATCGGCGTGGTGTTCCTGGTGTTCACGCTGGGACTGGAATTCTCGCTGGCCCGCATGGTCGCGATGAAGTCAGAGGTGCTCGGCATCGGCGGCCTGCAGGTGCTGCTCTGCTGCCTGGCCTTCGGGGGAATGGCTTTTGCTTTCGGCGTCAACGCAGGCGCCGCCGTCGTCATCGGCGGAGCGCTCGCGATGTCATCCACCGCGATCGTGCTGCGGCAACTCGGCGACCAGATGGAACTGACGCGCACGCACGCACGGCTCGCCGTCGGCATCCTGCTGTTCCAGGATCTCGCGTTCGCGCCGCTGCTGGCGCTTGCCACTGCGCTCAGCGTGACGGGCCAGGTCCCCGGACCACTGTGGCTGCTCGGCATGGCGGGACGCGGCCTCGTGGCGCTCGTCGTCGTGCTGGTCGTGGGACGCTGGCTGCTGCGTCCGCTCTTCCGCGAGATCGCCCATCACCGCAGCACCGAGATTTTCACGCTGACGGTATTGTTCGTGTCGTTGCTCGCCGCGTGGGCCACCGACCGGATGGGACTGTCCATGGCGCTCGGCGGATTCCTGGCCGGCATGCTGCTGGCCGAGACCGAGTTCAAGCACCAGACCGAAGCGGTGATCAAACCGTTCCAGGACATCCTGCTCGGCCTGTTCTTCGTGTCCGTCGGCATGCTGCTCGATCTGCGCCTGCTGCTGACGCAGCTGCCGCTCGTGTTGCTGCTCATCGCGGCGCTCCTGCTCACCAAGACGGTGATCGTCGCGCTGGTAGTGCGGTGGTTCGTGCCCAACAACCGCAAGGCTTTGCGCACTGCCATTACGGTTAGCATGGGTGGCGAATTCGGCTTCGCGCTGCTCACGCTGCTGCTGCGGGGCGATGCCGTCGATGACCGCCTGGTTCAGGTCTTGCTGACCGCCGTAGCGCTGAGCCTGCTGCTCGGCCCGCTGCTCGTGCGCTACAACGGCCTCATCGCCGACAGGATCTTGCGCCGGCCGCCGGCCCAGCCGTCCGAGCTCGCGCTCGAGACCGCGGCAACGCATGAAATCACCCGGCGCGAGCACGTGATGATCTGCGGCTTCGGCCGGGTCGGACAGAACCTCGCGCGTGTCCTCGAACGGCGCGGCTTCGAATTCGTGGCACTCGATTTCGATCCGTTCCGCGTCCGCGAAGCACGCATGGCGGGCGAACCCGTGGTGTACGGCGACGCCACGCATCCCGACGTGCTGCGGGCCCTCGGGCTCGAGCATGCCTCGGTCGTGGTGATCTCGTTCGACGAGCCCGCGACGGCAGTGCGCATCGTGCGTGCCGTGCGCCGGCTTCGAACCGAAGTGCCCGTGCTCGTGCGCACCGAGGACGACAAGTTCCTCGAGCCGCTGCAGGCGGCTGGCGCGACCGAGGTCGTGCCTGGCATCTTCGAGACGAGCCTGGCGCTCGTGTCGCACGTGCTGTTGTTGCTGCGAGTGCCGCCAGCCGAGGTGCTGGAGACGACCGAGCAGATCCGGCACGAGCGCTACGCGATCCTGCGCAGCTTCTTCCGCCGACGCGAAGACCGCGCGCCCCTGGATTCCAATGACGATCGGCAGGACCGGCAGCAGTTGTACACGGTCGTCCTGCCGCCGGGCGCGCGCGGCGTGGGTCAGACCATTCGCGACCTGGGGCTGGAACGTGGCCCTGTCACGGTGAACGCGATCCGGCGCGAAGGGATCACGGGCCGCGACCCCGATCCCGAGACCCGGCTCAAAGTCGGGGACGTACTGGTGCTGTGGGGACGTCCGGAGGACGTGGAGCAGGTCGAGAGCCGGCTGTTGATGGGCTAGCGGTCGGCCTGCACGTGCGCGCGACCCTCCGCCAGGCCGAGAGCGGGTAGGCGGGCAGCTTCGACCGGCCGGCCACCGCCTGGATCGTGCCTTTGGCAGTCCCCCCGAGCGCGGCGCCAACAAAACCTGACGATGCCGTCGATTGCCCCCGTCGATGCCCAGACTAAACGTGTGTCCATGTATTGACACGCTGTCAATTACGAGTCACGATGTCAATCATGACGTACCTGACTGAACGCCGCCAGGAAGAAAAGGATCGCCGCCGCACCGAAATCGTCGATGCGGCCGAAGCGCTCTATGCCGAAACCGGCTGGGACGCGATCACCATGGACCAGGTCGCGCGCCGGGCCCGCCTGAGCCGCGCCCTGCTCTACGTCTACTTCAAGGACAAGAGCGACCTGCACATGGCGCTGGTCGAGCGTTCGCTCGAGGCGCTGCACGATCGCTTCGTCGTAGCCCGGCAAGGCCGGTCGAGCGGCATCGCGGAGGTCGAGGCCATCGGCCGCGCCTACCTGGCCTTCTCGGTGGAGATGCCGCACTACTTCGACGCCTGCGCGCGCTTTCAGGCGCACCCGACCGGCGAACACGCTGCGGACGGCGCTGCGTGCAACGAAGCAGCCTGCGAAGTTGCCGGCCACAGAGTCCACGAAGTCATGGTCGAATCGCTCAATCGCGGCGTTGCGGACGGCTCCATCCGCGCCGACATCGGCGATCCGTTCGTCACTGCGCTGACGCTGTGGGCGTTCACGCACGGCTTGATCCAGATCGCGTCGACCAAGGGTGGCCAGATCGAGCACGAAGGCACCTCCGTGCAATCGTTCATCGAGCATGGCCTCGGCCTCGCGCTGCGGGCGCTGCAGCCATGAAGCAAGCGGCTGCATTGCTCCTGTCCTGGCTCGCCGCTGCCATCGTGCCGCTCGCACAGGCGGCATCGCCGCCGGCTCCCGCGCCTGCCGCGCAGCCCCTCGTCACCATGGAAGACGGGCTGCGCCAGGTCATCGACGAAGCACTCACCGCCAACCTGGAACTGCGCGCTTCCGGCGCGACCGCGCAGCAGCGGCTCGCCGCGCTCGACCAGGCGCGTGCGCGCTATCTGCCGGTGATCGATTTCGCTGCGCGCTACTCGGTGGCCGACGGCGGTCGCACCATCGAATTCCCGGTTGGCGACCTGCTGAATCCCGTGTACGAGACGCTGGACCAGATGCTGGTGGCGCAGGGCCAGGCGCCGCAGTTTCCGCGTGTCCGCAACGAGTCGATCGCGTTCCTGCGCGACCAGGAGCAGGAAACGAAGCTCGTGCTCGAGCAGCCGCTGTACGAGCCGCGCATCGGTCCGGCCGTCGACGCGACGCGAGCCGACGCCGCGCGTGCCGCAGCGGACCTCGCCGCGCTGCGGTCGCAGGTCATCCGCGACGTCAAGCAGGCGTATTACCGCTGGATCGCGGCACAACAGGCCGTGACGGTGCTCGACGCAACGCTCGAAGCCACGCGCGCGAATCTCAAGGCCAACGAAAGCCTGTACCGCAACGGCAAGGTGACGCGCGACCTCGTCTACCGCGCCGAAGCCGACGTGCTCGAAGTGGAGCAGGAACGCCTGGCAACGGCGAGCCGCGTGCGTATAGCGCAGAGCTACGTGAACCTGCTGCGCAACGCGCCGTTGCCGCAGCCGCTGCCGAAGGCAGCGCTCGACGCCGAAACGATCGAACGCTTCCGTGCGCGGTTGCTGGCCGTGCTCGCGGGACGGCAAGTGGACGCACCGAAGCTGCAGGACCTCGCGAGCCAGCGCCGTGAGGAACTGAAGAGCCTCGATGCAGCCATCGCTGTCGGTGAAGCACGGCAAGACCTGGCGCGCGCGGCCTTCAAGCCATCGCTCGCGTTTGGCGCCGAAGCTGGCATCCAGGGTACGGACTACGGCTTCGCGGACGAAGACCGCTACGTGCTCGCATCACTGGTGCTGCGCTTCAACGCGTTCCGCGGCGGCGCGGACCAGGCCGCCCTGCGCGAAGCCCGCGCCTTCACCGATCAGCTGCGTGCGACTCGCGAACTCGCCGGCCAGCGCGTGCGTCTCGAAGTGCAGCAGGCGCTCGAGAACTTCGAGGTCGCCGAGGCCTCGCTCGACACCGCCGCCAAGCGCGCCGAAGCAGCTACGGGCGCATTCACGATCACCAGCCGCAAACGTGATCTCGGCCAGATCAACCAGGCCGAGTTCATCGACGCACGGCGTGCGCAGACCGATGCCCAGCTCAACGTCACGAGGGTGCGGGCCGAATACCTCGCGCGCCTCGCAGAACTCGAATTCTCCATCGGCGACGCGCGCCGCATGGATCAGGAGCGGATGTGAAACAGCCAGCCTGGAAGGCGTTGTCCGTCGTAGCCGTGGCGGCCTTGCTCGTCGCGTGCAACTCAGAAAAGCAGAACGACGCTGCTGACGCGCAGCCCGCCGCGGTGCGCACGGTACCGGTGGCCAGCGTCGCAGTCACCGCGCAGACCCGCGCAGTGGGCGTGCTCGCGCCGCGCGACGAAATCCGCCTTGCCTTCAAGGTCGGCGGCGTCGTCGATTCGGTGCGCGTCAAGTCCGGCGACATCGTGCGCAAGGGCCAGGTGCTCGCCGAGCTGAAGCGCGCCGAAGTGGATGCCACGGTCTCGCAGGCGGCCGAGGGCGCCGACAAGGCTCGCCGTGACCTGGAACGCGCGCAGCAGCTGCGCATCGACGAAGTCGCGACCGAAGAGCAGGTGCAGGACCTCACGACCGCCTACAAGGTCGCCCGTTCCAACCTGGACGCGGCGCGGTTCAACGCGCGCTTCGCGCGCATCGAGGCGCCGGTGGACGGCATCGTCTTCGAGCGCATGGTCGAGGGCGGCGAGCTGGTGCAGCCCGGACAGCCGGTGGTCGTGGTCGGCTCGACGGATTCCGGCTGGGTCGTGCGCGTCGGCCTGGCCGACCGCGACGTGGTGCGCATGGAATCGGGTGCGCCGGCGCAAGTGACGTTCGACGCCTTCCCGGGCCGTGCATTCGAGGGCAAGGTGACGCGCATCGGCGCCGCCGCGGACCGCGTGACGGGTACCTTTGAAGTGGAAGTCGAAGTGAACCCGCAGGGCGCTCGCTTTGCACGAGGGCTGGTGGCCAAGGTCACACTGCCTCTCGCACGACTGCCAGACGTCGCACCGAACGCGACGGTGGTGCCGCTCACGGCACTGGTGGAAGCCGATGGCCAACGTGCCACCGTGTACGTGCTCGATCGCGCGAAGAACGTCGCGCGCCGCAAGGACGTCACGCTCGGCCCCCTGCTCGGTGAGCAGGTGATCGTGACCGCGGGTCTCACCACGGGCGAACCCGTGATCACCGATGGCGCGGCATGGCTGACGGACGGGCGCAGCGTCCGCGTCGTCACCGACGATCGGGGCTGAACCGTGCGCCTATGGGAATTCGCGGTCCGGCGCTGGCAGTTCACGCTGCTGCTGTTCGGCCTGCTGCTCGGCGTGGGGTTCACCACGCTCAAGAACATTCCGCGCGCCGAAGACCCAGAGTTTCACGCGCCGGTGCCGATCATCGTCGTCGTGTATCCGGGTGCAGATCCGGCGGACATCGAGCGGCTGATCGTCGACCCGATCGAAGACGCGGTCAACGAACTCGACGACATCAAGCGCATGGACAGCCGCTCGCTCGACGGCGTCGGCATCATCCAGGTCGAGTTCCAGTGGGACCAGGACCCGGACGAAAAATACGACGAGGTGGTGCGCGAGGTGAACCGCATCCGTGCCGAACTGCCCGCCGACATCGCGAGCCTGGAGGTGCGGCGCACCGGCTCCGGTCTCGTCAACATCATGCAGGTGGCACTGGTCAGCCCGGACGCCTCGTACCACGAACTGGACGACCTCGGCCGCGCGCTCAGCGACGATCTCGAAACGCAGCCCGGCGTGCGGCGCAGCGAAGTGTTCGCGTTGCCCGAGCCCGAGGTCCGCATCGCCGTCGATCTCGAACGGATGGGTCGCGCGGGCATTTCACTCGGACAGGTCGAAGCCGCGGTGCGCGGCGAGAACGCGGCCATCCCCGGCGGCTCGGTCGACCTCGGCTTGCGCAAGTTCAACCTGAAGACCTCGGGCAGCTACGATTCGCTCGACGAAATCGCCGGCACGGTCGTCGCGAGCCGCAGCGGACGCGTAGTGCGGTTGCGCGACGTGGCCGAAGTCTCGTGGGATACGAGCGAGCAGCAGTACATCGGCCGCTACAACGGCCAGCGCGCGATCTTCGTGACCGCGAGCGCCAAGGACCGCGTCGACGTGTTCGACGTACGTAAGGCGATGGACGGCAGCCTCGCCCGCTTCGAGCGCACCTTGCCGCCGAACGTGAAGCTCGAGCGTGGCTTCGACCAGACGCGCAACGTCAAGCATCGGCTCGACCGCTTGGGACTCGACTTCGCAATCGCGATCGGGCTGGTGCTGCTGACGCTGCTTCCGCTGGGCTTGCGGGCGGCGGGCGTCGTGATGATCTCCATCCCGCTCTCGCTGTCGATCGGTCTGGCGGCGCTCTACTTCAGCGGCCTCTCGCTCAACCAGCTTTCCATCGCGGGTTTCGTGCTCGCCCTCGGCCTGCTGGTGGACGATTCGATCGTCGTCGTCGAGAACATCGAGCGGTACCTGCGCGCCGGGTACACGCGGGTCGAGGCTGCGATCGCGGCCACGGACCAGATCGCGCTCGCGGTCATCGGCTGCACCGCGACGCTGCTGTTCGCGTTCCTGCCGTTGCTGTTCCTGCCGGAAGGCGCGGGCATCTTCATCCGCTCGCTGCCGGCATCGGTCTTGTACACCGTGGCGGCGTCGCTGCTCGTCTCGCTGACGGTCATTCCTTTCCTGGCGAGCCGCCTGCTCAAGGCCGAGGGGCACGGTGCCGCGGGCAACAAGGCACTGCAGGGGCTGATGCGCGTGATCCACGGCATCTACGGTCCGGCGCTGCGCGTCGCGCTGGCCGCACCGAGGCGCACGCTGCTGGCCGCGCTCGCCTTCGTCATCGCGGCGTTCGGCCTCACTGCCCTGATGGGCTTCAGCCTGTTCCCGAACGCCGACATCCCGCAGTTCCGGATCGCAGTCGAGACGCCAACCGGCGCGAGCCTGGCCGATACCGATCGTGCCGTGCGCTTCATCGAAGCCGAGCTGCAGCGGCACGAGGAAGTGAAGCATGTGTTCGCGAACGTGGGTCGCGGCAACCCCCGCGTCTACTACAACATCTTCCCCGAGGAGAAGAAGGCGAACGTCGGCGAAGTCGTCGTCGAGTTGCAGCAGTTCGACCCGCGCACGACCCCGGCGCTGCTCGAAGGACTGCGGCAGACATTCAGCGGCTACGCCGGTGCGCGGATCATCGTCGAGAGCTATCGCAACGGCCCGCCGATCAATGCGCCGATCGAAATCGCGATCGTCGGGCCCGACCTCAATGCGCTGCAGAAGTTTGCGAACCAGGCCGAGGCACTGATGGTCGCGACGCCGGGTACGCGCAACGTCGACAACCCGGCGCGCCGCCTGCGCACCGACCTCGACCTGCGCATCGATTCCGACAAGGCTGCGCTTTTCGGTGTCGCACCGGTCGAAGCCGATCGCACGGTGCGTGCAGCTGTCGCGGGGCTCAACGTCGGCAAGTATCGTGAGTCGGACGGCGACGAGTACGACATCACGCTGCGCTTGCCGATGCAGGGGCGGCAGACGCTGCAGGCGCTCGACTACATCGAGGTGGCCTCGGCGAACGGACAACCCGTGCCGCTGCGACAGCTGACCGATCCGGCATTTTCGACGGCGCCGAGCGCGATCCGCCGGCACGATCGACTACGCGAATACGTGCTGACGGCCTACCCGACCGCAGACATGAACGTGGCAGAGGTGACGCAGGGCGTGCTCAAGAACCTGCGGCAGCTCGAACTGCCGCCCGGTTACTCGATTCGGGCCGGCGGGGAACTCGAAGCGCAGCAGGAGAGCTTCGGCGGCATCGGCACGGCGGTGCTGGTCGCGGTCTTCGGCATCCTGGCCGTGCTCGTGCTCGAGTTCGGCAGCTTCCGCTCGATGCTGATCGTCGCTGGCGTGATTCCACTCGGCATGGCCGGCGGCTTCATCGCACTGTTCCTGACAGGCTACGACCTGTCGTTCACCGCGACCATCGGAATCGTGGCGCTGATCGGCATCGAGATCAAGAACTCGATCCTGCTGGTCGACTTCACCAACCAGCTGCGTGAACAGGGCGTGCCGCTCGACGACGCGATCACGCAGGCGGGCGAGATCCGCTTCCTGCCGATCCTGCTGACGTCGGCGACGGCGATCGGCGGCCTGCTGCCGCTCGCGATCCAGGGGTCGGGGCTGTACTCGCCGCTCGCGATCGTGATCATCGGCGGCCTGCTGTCGTCGACACTGCTCGGCCGGCTGGTTACACCCGTGATGTACAAGATGCTGCCGCCGTCGATCGTGGTCGAGCCCGAAGCCAAGGTCGATGCCTCGCTGGCCGTCACGCGGGCAGTCTGATGGGCGTTTGCAACGTCGGCGCGACGCAGCCTGCCTCTGGTTTACAATTCGCTACCCCGATTTATCCATTCCATAGCCCGCGAGGAACGATGTGAGTCAAATACAGCAAGACCTTCAATTAAAAGTCTGGAAAGAACTCGCCATCAGCAAGCAGATCCTGATGCGAGCGGCCACGGACGCGCTCAAGCTCCACCCGGAGTGCACGCAGGAAGAACTGAAGGAAGCACTCGAAGCCGCGCTGAAGAAGGTCGCCGCGGTGGATACCGAACTCCTCAACGCCAAGAAAGAGGCCACGGTCGCCATCACTGCGCTCGAGAAGAAGATAGCCGAGGGCGAGCGGGGCCTGGCAATTGCGCAGAAAGCCGCCACCGAGGCGAAAGCCGCGTACGACGGCGCGGTTCAGCAGATGGCCAACCAGCGCGCTGCCGCCGCGACGGACCTGCAGAAGGTCAAGGACCGTCTGACCGAGCGCGAAATGTCGCTCAAGGCGATCAACACGGCGCTGGCCGACTCGCCTGCAAACGTCCTGAAGAAGATGAACACGCTCAAGAAGCAGAAGCAGGAAGAAGCGGATGCGCGTCGCCAGGTCGAGTCCGCGCTGAATACGCTTCGCGCCGAGAAGCGCCAGCAGGATCAGCGGTTGGCGGACGTGCTGCGTAATGACGCGACCTTGGTGAGTCGTTATCGCGACCTGCACGCGCTGTCGCTGAAGCTGCATGAGCAGCTCAAGCCGCTGGTCGAGGATGCGAAGAGCCTGGCGGAGATTCCCGAGCTGGATACGAAGCTTCTGGAAGCCATCGAGCAGCCGGCGGAGAGAGTGTAAAGCGGCCTGCCCTCGCCCTGAACGCGGCGCGGCTACTTGCCCGGCGCAGAAGATCGCATCGACGGCGCACTCAGAGCAGTCGGGACGAAGGTTCGGGCCGGTACTGCACCGGTGCCGTGCGTTGCGGGATTGACAGCATGCGCTCAATGACCCCGGCTCCTCGATGCAGGCGTTCCAGAGCCTCCCCGGGTTCGCTGGTGCTATGGGTGGCAGGCCGCTCGCGCTTTGGCTCGACTTGAAGCAACGCACCTTCCGTCGATTCGCGCCGACTGATTCACAGGGCGCTGTGTACCGCTAACGACCGCTTGGAGGCAGCGGCACTCGCGGAGCTTCGGGCGGTGCATTCTTGAACGTGCTTGTCGACGTTATCGAGTATCGTTTTCTGGCCGATCTTACCGTTCCCGAAAGCGGACGGCGTACGCGAAAAGTCGACCCGGAGCGGAAGTCTGTCACGCAGCAAAGCAGTCGCTCAACGTTCAACTTGAGCAGCACGCGAAGCGTGCCGAAGCATGTCCCCTCGATTGAGGTGTTAGGCCGTAGTCGTCGAGGCTGGGGCTCGGTTGAGATTTCAGCGCAACCAGCCAATGGCCCATTGGGCGGCAATCCGTCCCACTTCAGCGAGGACGGCCTCATGCCGACGCTCGGTCTGCGCGGTGTACTCGCCGCTATCAAAATACGCAGCGATGATGACCGGGGGCCTGCCGGGCGGGAAAGTGATCGCGACGTCATTGCACTTGTTGGTCGTTCCCTCAGCACGTCCGGTTCCGGTCTTGTTCCCGGTACTCCACTCAGCCGGGAGACCGGCACGCAGCCGATTGGGGCCGGTGTCAGTCTTCTTCATCCATTGCAGAAGGCGCTCACGGGAACCACTCTGCAAGAGATCACCGGTCGTAATCCGCCGCACGAGATGCGCCATCGCCAGGGGCGAGGTGGTATCGCGCAGGTCGGCGGAAAGCACCAAGCCCAGGTCCGGTTCATAGCGGTCGAGACGCGTCACCGTGTCGCCCATGTCGCGGAACTTAGCAGTGACGGCGGCCGGGCCGCCCAGACGCTTGACCAGAAGGTTGGCGGCAACCCCATCGCTCAGCTCTTGGGCGGCCTGCGCCAGCGCGACAATGCTCATGCCGCCCCTGGCGAGATTCTTGCGCGTCACCGGCGCCCAGGGGAGAAGGTCAGCTTCTGAATAGGTCAGGACCTGCGAAAGATCCAAGCGGCCATGGTCCGCCTCGCGCAGGCAGGCGGCGACCAGCGCCAGCTTGAACGTCGAACACATCGCGAAGTGTTCCTCCATGCGGTTGCCGCTGACTGCGCCGGTGGCGGTGTCGAGGAAACAAACGCCAAGACGCGCCGGGCCCACTTCGAGCGACTGAAGCCGGGCGGCGGCGTCGAAACGGCGCGTGGTGGCAGGCACTGCGCCAGTCGGGCTGGCCAGCAGGGCGGCCGCCGCGAAGGGTGCCATCAAGAACTCGCGTCTCTTGAACATTCGGTTGATCCTTTGTCCACCTGTTGCGTGGGTGAACACGGCGAGACGTTCGCTGCCCGAGCCGCCGATGAGCGCGCCGACATCGTCAAGCAACGAGTGCTATCGGAGAGCGAGTCGTAGGACCGCTCGTGGCCGATATTACCGTTCCCGGAAGCGGACCTTCTAGGCGAAATATCGACCCTTTGCCGCCGCCCAGCTCAGACGCGGTGCTTGGGTTAGAGTAATCAATGACACTGATAGAGATATCGCCCATGTCTTCATTCTCAAGACTTAGTGTGATTCGATGAAGGGATTGCCGTTTTGTCGAGCATTGGCTGAACTTGTCGTTATAGTCATCGGCGTACTCGTCGCGCTTTTCGCTGAGAGCGCCTGGAACGACTACCAGGGCAAGGTCAGAGGGCTGGCGTACCTTGCGCGATTGGCTGACGAGGTTGAGGCGAATCTGGAACTCCTGGGCCAAGACAAAGCATGGGCTCGACAATCTTGTTCATCAGCTGATTCGGCACTTGCGCAACTTCGGGAGGCGGATGGAGCGTCTGATCCTTCTGCCCTTCTTCGATTCGCAGTTTCGGCGAGCTTGTATCAGAACCCGCGATACCAGCGGGTAACTTACGATGATCTGGTTGCGACGGGCGCTTTGTCGTTGATTGACGATGCACCGTTGCGTGAAAAAATCGTTGCGACCTACACCGATTTCTTTGAGGCTCTTGAGTCATGGCGTCCGCCGAAAGACAGTCCACTGCGCACGGTAGTACTGCGCGCCGTACCGGGAGCGTTCATTAACAAGGTGACCAAAGAGTGTCTGTTAGATTCGGAGACCGGCAGTTGGGTTACAGCTCTACAGTGCTCTTCAACCCCGGATTCGGGCAGAGCGGAGGATATGATCAGTAAGCTGAAGGAAGCACCGGATCTCGAAGGCTACTTGTTGGAGCGGGCATGGCAGACCTGCGAGTTTGATGAGGACATGAGTGCCGCATCAGCTTCGTTCCTCGATCTGCTCAATGTACTGGGGGTAGCATCGCAGTCAAAGTCTATGTTCTAGGAACAACTCCAGGAAGGCAGCCTTGACACAAGCGGACGATTGCCCGCTTCTGGCCTATTCTGTTGAAAAACTCCGTTTCCACGCAGGGGCGAAAAATCTCGGACGATATGGCGCGACCTGCTCGCGAAGTTCCGAGGCCTACCGCCCAACGGCAATCGCCTTGCGTAAGCCCTCTCGGTTTGCCTCCGCGAAAACCTGCTCGCAATTATCGGTCCCGATCCCCGGTATACGAAAAAGTGCTCGCAGCGGGAAACCGAGTTTTTCAACAGAATAGGCCGATAGCGCCAGTACGGCTAGGTCTGCTTTCTACCCGCAAACCTGGCGTCGCCCAACACGATCCGGCGGCAGAGCACGGTCATTGACGACTAGCGATCACTTGTCACCGATCACTTCTTCAGGAGATCGACGGCATCGAGGCCGAGACGCTCGATCGTCGACAGCACGCGGGGCCATTCCGTCGCGAGGAATTTCTGACGCTCGTCGCGCATGAGACTCACGCGCGCACCCGGCGTGACGAACATGCCGCGGCCGCGACGCTTTTCGACCAGCCCCTCGTCGACGAGTTGCTGGTATCCCTTGAGGACTGTCAGCGGATTGAGCGTGTGCTCGGCGGCGACGCTGCGTACGGAAGGCAGCGCCTCGCCTTCGCCGAGCGTCCCTTCGAGGATCATGGCCACCACCTTGTCACGGAGCTGGCGGTAGATCGGCTGGTTGTCGTTCCAGGTGGAATCCATGCGTCGTCTAGGTTCGGAACATGGTGGTGCGCTGCTGTACTGTAGCAGAACACCGAGGCCGGTCCCTTCAGGGGTGACCGGTGCGCGCTATCGCGATGGCGGGGTGCGCATCGAGGGCCGGGGGCATGATGGCCTGAAGTGCCACCGGCCTCGATGCGACCGCAAACCCGGCGACCAGCCAGACGATGACAGCGAGGACGGTTGCACAGAACCTTTCCGATGTCTTCATGGCGGTCACCTCATCCGTGAACGGGCTTCCTTGGTGTTGTAGTTAACTACAACACTAAACACATTGCAAGCCCCTTCGTATAAGTCGAAGCGGGCTCTCGCGGCTTTCTGGCAAAGCCCGCTTTGCAGCGCGTTAAAATATACGGCCCCGAATAGACACGAGCGACGGGCACCCTGACCCGCCATGAGCGAACCGGGATCCGACACAACTAGAGAGAATTTCCCCATGAAGACTCCCGTCAACGTCGCCATCACCGGCGCCGCGGGCCAGATCGGCTACGCGCTCGCCTTCCGCGTGGCTTCGGGCCAGATGCTCGGCCACGACCAGCCGGTCAATCTGCACCTGCTCGAAATCACGCCGGCCCTCGGCGCGCTGCAGGGCGTCGTCATGGAA